>JASFTV010000096.1:0-11063 GCA_050050615.1 Desulfobacteraceae bacterium | reverse complement strand
ATTCATCTCGATCTCCATGCCTCCTGTTCTAAAATCAAACCTGAACCGACTCTCTGGCAGAGTTGCGGTCGCCTGAATTGTGATATATCAGTGGCTTTCAAAAGTGTTCGCATGGACCATCCTCCTTTAGGGAAAGCCTTTTGTCGGCCATAACCATTTTTCTCCCTCCGGGCCGTAGGCCCTATGGGCCGGAGGCAAGGAGATATCTAAGCTGCTCATGGGTGGTGGCCAAAAATTCGAGGTTTAACAAGCTGATAGGAGATTCCCAGGTGCTCAGGGACGTAAACCTCGGATTTTTGGCCACTGCGAGGTCCGGTGGGATTCTTTTCATGAGATATCCCCTTTCGAAAAAGGTCATGGCCTCCCTGGGGGCCAAAGGGATGGAGGTATGAGGCCCGAGCCATGCGAACACTTTTGAACATTACCAATATATCCGGTAAAGTTGTCTCAGCAGGTCTTCCGCTCAATCACCCCGGAAATCCCGCTAAGCGGTACGGATATGGCTCTCGTCGTTTTGTGTATTGTCCTGTTCCACGACAACCCTCAGGTTGTATATCCTATGAAACTGGAACCCTACCTGTTTCTGAGAACAGGCTCAGGCCAAATAGCTGTATCTTCTCCTGGAGCCGGTGGCGGGGTATGCATTCGGAGCCTCTTCTCAGTACCCTGAAAGATGCCTCTATTTCTTATCCTAAAATATGGGGATGGATCAGTGGAAATCAAGACCAAAGGCGCAAAGGGTTTTTTGCAAAAAATGAGCATAGGCCCAAAATAAAGGCTTGACAGCTAAAGGCTGGTAATTATATTATGAGCGTAAGCTCATAATCACAGGTAGACATGCCACGACCACGAAAGCTCAGGTTTGTTCAGGGGCGCCCCATTGTTGGCGCCTTTATCCCCGACAGGATGCCCCCATGGGGAAGGGAAGAGGTGATTCTTCCTATTGAAGGTCTCGAGGCGATTAGGCTCTGTGATTTTCAGGGTCTGGATCAGGAGACAGGAGCCCGGATGATGAACGTGTCACGACAGACCTTTGGGAGGATCCTCGCAGAGGCAAGGGCTATCGTTGCTGATGCCCTGGTTGTGGGTAAGGTCCTCAGAATTGAAGGGGGACATTTTGAGATGCCGCCGAGAGGCGGAAGAAGACGCCGCCGAGGTTGGGGCGGAAGATTCTGAAAGGAGGTGTTTATTATGCCAGGATTTGATCGAACTGGGCCCATGGGTACCGGGCCTATGACCGGAGGAGGCCGCGGGTTTTGTAACCCGGGTTGGTCCGGCTACGGACCCTGGTACGGCCCAGGTTTTGGCTATGGCCGTGGCTTTGGTCGGGGTCGCGGTTTCAGAGGAGGTTTTGGGCCAGGCCACGGCCGTGGTCGAGGCTTTGGCAGAGGTTTTGGCCGGCGCTGTTTTAACCCCGGTTGGGCAGGATGGTATGGACCTGCCTACGGGTCGGCTTATGGACCCATGTACGGGGAACCCTATGCCATGGACTCCGGGGATGAGCTCGCCATGCTCAAAGAGGAGGCCGTGGCCATGAAAAATGAACTTGATGCGATCAGCAGGCGCATGGAACAGCTTGAGAAAGAAACCTCTGAATGATCATGTGACAAGGAGCGGGCCTCCGAGAAATTACCGAAAATCGATCTCCCGGAGGCCCTCCACTGTTCTCCTCGACTTCGCTCGGGGCCAGGGGGTCCCCCCCCATTCCGTAACGCAGTGAAATGACGAAGGCCTCCCCCCCGCTATGACGCAGCGGGATCTTCGGCAGGCATTTCAGAAAAAGCATCTTCAGTTCTGTGTCGGGTGGGAAATGGTCTCATTAGTAACGCCTGGGAGAAGTAGCCTGATGGGAAGAAACAAGAGAAACGGCACGTTCGGCATCCAGAAGCCCTACAAAAGGAGACCACCCGTCGCTGTCTATAAATGCTACCAATGAACACAGTGTGGATGTCCAAAAGGTCAGCGTGATGACTTTTGCCACATTCTCTTTGGCTCTGAGTTCCGCTCCTGTGGGAGGAACGTGAAATCCCTTTCGAAAGGACTTGATATTTTCGCATAGAGATCTTCGGTGTCAGAGGAGAGCTTCAGATTCAAATCTTCTTCAATCGCCCTCTTGCACATGTTGTACGCTTTTATCACGTCACCTTTGCGTCCTGCATTGGCGCACAACATCATCAGCTTCCGGTAGGCATCTTCCCTAAACCTATCAATTCTCAGTAGGTGGTAGAGGGTGCTGATGGCTTCAGAGGTTTTTGCCAGTCTCACATAGCATTCTGCCGTCCGCATCAGAGATGCCAAGAATTGGTCTCTTAAATATTCCCTCTCCATGTAACACCAATCCGAGTAAAGCTCCTCGCACAGGAAATCTCCGTCGTAAAGATCAATGATCTTCTCATAATGTCCTAAGGCTTCTGGCCAGAGGTTCATTTTTTCCTTATAATCAGCCAAGGTAATTTGATTTAGAAACTCGTCTACGTCTGTCCACCCACCTTTTCCAAGTTCAAGACTCAACCTGTTGCCGTCTCTCACGAGATTTGGAAAACCATTACCTCCCGTTTCGGGTCTTTTGAAAACTTTCCGAAGCATGGAAAGAATGACCCTCAAGTTGGCACGTGTCATCTGTGGATCCATCTCGGGCCACAGAAACTCCAGTGCTTCATCCAAGAAGATCCCTCTCTCGTGACGTTTGAAGAAGAGATATTTCAGAAGGGTTATCGCCTTTTTGCTCGGGCATTGATCAAGTGGGACGTTCCAACCATTGGCCATGACACGAAAAGGTCCAAGGGCATAGATGCGGAGATCCAGGAGGCCGTCTCCCGTAAGGGGTGTGACGGATAAATGGGGCTTCGACCCCTCCGATGCGAAGCTTGCTTCCTTTTGTGGGATGTGGGGAAATCCGACCCAAAGGGAGCTTAGATGGCGGTTCTTTTGGGTGATACGTTCTAGGAAAGGGCGGAACCAGTCCAACTCGTAGTGAAAGCAATAGTAGTACTGGTTTAGATCCCCTAAAGAAATGGCTTTTAGAAATGCCTCTTCAGCCAAATCATTTCGATCGATAGTGAGATACGACTTGGCGCCGAGAACAAGACCTTGAAAAACGGACATCTTCTGCTGAGATTGCATGAAGAATGGCATGGCCTGTGCGAGTTTTTCCATTGTTTTGTCAGGAGATTGTTCTAACGCGGATAGGTGTGCGTCGACGGTCAGGGTCATGGCTTTTTGTATGGGTAACGAGAGCTGACCACAATTTCGTTCCATCATGCGCCAATGATCCCATGCCATCGAAAGGTCCCCTTGTCTTGTTGCCAATAAGGAGATAGAAAAATCATTCCAGTATTGACCACAGAAATTGTGGCTCTTCTTGAAAAGTCGTGAGCTTTCGGCGAGGCTTTTGACGCCTTCGTGAATGTGCCCCGTTGCGAGCTGACAATGGCCTAAATCAGCAAGAAGTGCCCCAAATAGGCAGTCTTCAGTGCCTTGGTTTTCCAAAATGGAGAGACCTTTCTCAGCCAATCGCTGTGCTTCACCAAAGTTGCCCATATACAGATTAGCGAACGCACAGTAGTGGTCAAACACAGGAATCACCGCTTCAAATCCGAGTTTCTGACACAAGCTTTTGCCTTTGCCACCCAGGGGGAGGACATCCTGGAATCTTCCTTCCAAAACCCCTTGAAGCGCTTGGGCCTGTAACAGCGGGACCTCATCGCCAGTTTCTCCATAGAGGTCAAAAAGCGACCTTGTTTGTTTGAGGTGGCTAGCCGCTTTTTCGTATTCCTCAAGTTTGCAATGGACTTTTGCTAGATTGGCATGGGTGGCTATGAGTCTTTTTGTCACTTCCCTATGAATTCCTCGGCTTTCCAATTCGTGGAGGCTATGGTTGAAAATCTTGCGTGCTTCCTTGAATCGATCCTTTTTCAATTCCATAATCCCTAAGCGGCCCAGGCAGGCGGCCCTGACATCATTGGACCGGTCCTTCAGCCCAAACTGAGCTTTGTGGTAGTAGTTTTTGGCGTCTTCCATATCTCCTCGGATTTCCCGAATCCTTCCAGCGTAGTACAACAGCACGGGCCTTTGGGATCGCATCTCGGAGGGGATCTTATTTAGTAGGAGTTTAAGCATCTCAAAGCGTCCCTCTCTAAGGAGACTCAAGCCTAGATCTTCCAGGAGAGCAACCGCTTTTTCTGGGTGGCTGGCACGAAGATAATGGTCTATTGCTTCCACCGGATGGCACTTTTCCAAGAAAATTGCGGTTTGCAGATGGCGTTTCGCAATTTCAGCACTGGATTTTTGATCGCGAGCCTTCTGTAAAAGGAAATCACTAAAAAGTCTATGATACCGGTATGTCCCTGCGGTGCCATCGAGAGGGACGATAGGGATGTTTTGTTCGAGGATGCTTCTGAAAAGGAGCTCGGCATCCTCGGAGCCAAGAAAATCCTTAAGTTCGCTGAGTGAGAGAGAAGGAAGAAAAGCAGAATAGGTCAACAAATCCTGTATCTTCCGAGGGTGCCCGCTGAAGACTTCTTCCATGAAATATGCGTGAAGATTTTCCTTGCACCCATTTGTAAAATCCAGCGCCTCGTCTTGCGGAGAATGCTCACGCACTCGCAAGCTTTGCGCAAAGAGTACGAGGGCCAGCGCCCAGCCTTCCGTTTCCCGCAAAAGTTGTTTCACCGTGGATTCTGGCACCGAGAGCTCAAAGATATCATTAAGCAAGCACTGAGCCTCCTCAGAAGTGAAAGCCAAATCACTGCCCTTTAGTTGGTGTAGATCGTCTGCTAACCGGCATCCATTCATTGAAAACCGAGGCGCCCGGTTGGTCAGTATCATGAGATGGAATATGGAGGGCAGTTGCTTAAGGAGATAGGCCAGAAAATGGTTGATAGGTTTGGCCCCAAGGATACATTCATAATTGTCAAGGACAATAAAAAAGGATGGGGTGTCGATTTTTTCTAGTTCCTGGACGAAAAGGGGCCAGGAATCCGCGGAAGAGAAGCTGTGAGGCTCATGCTCTATGCAGAATTGAGGACACTGTTTTTGTAGAGCTGTGATGAGATATTGGAAAAAGACGGTTGGGTCTTGATCATAAGTGTCGAGGTTGTACCAGACGTACGGAAGCTTCTGGCTTTGCAGAAATTGGGCCGCGAGCGTTGTCTTTCCACCCCCAGAATAAGAGACCACGAGAAAGAGCCTTTTTGAGGTATTCTCCCGAAGGTCTTCAATGAGTCTCTCTCGGAAGACGAGATGGCCGCTGACAGCCGGGTTGAGTTTCGCCTTTATAACAGGAGTCATCATAGAAACCTCCTTCCATCAAGCACTTAATGGCTTTCACATTTTTTTCAAAGAGTTGCCCCAACCATGGGCCGGTCCGCTATGATGATGAAACGCCACGGAACACCGGAGGCATTGTTCAAAAAAAAAGCGAAAATGTAAACCATTTTAACGCTTATTTAGCGCTTTTGTTATTCTATAATGTAAAATGCAATCCAACCCTTACTGGTAACCAAAGGGCAAGATATCTAAATCATTTCCAAAATAGAGCCCTAAACGAGGCGGTTCTGTTTCGAAAAGCGTGGATTAGTCTGATGTGACAAAGATCGACCTTTTCTTAACCTACTCCATTTATCCCCACAAAGATTGCCGTGGCCCGTTACCGGGTCGGAACGTGAACCTCAACACAGGAGACTCCCGGATTAACTAAAACCCTTTGAATCCAGAATAAGGCAAAAGGAGGTCACCTTGTATTACCTCTTCTACTTTACCCTTTCCGGAATCTTCTTAGGGGCCATTTACTCCATCATAGCCCTTGGTATCGTCATTATTTATAAGTCCACGAAGGTCTTTAATTTTGCGCAAGGCCATCTTTTGATGGTAGCCGTGCTTTTGGGTGCCAGTACATCTCATAAGTTAGGAATTATCGGGGGTATGATCTTCAGTATTGCGGTCACCGCCTTCATTGCACTCCTTTTGGAACGCCTGACGCTGCGACCACTCATCGGTCAACCTCTCATTGCCGCTCTTCTAATGACGATCGCCCTGGGCTACCTTCTCGAAGGGGGGGCCTTGATGGTATGGGGGGAAGGACTCTACAAATATCCGGATTTGTTTCCCTCAGAGGCGATGAGCATAGGCGGCATTATGATTGAGCAACATGTGCTCTGGGCCTTTATTGTGGTCGCAGTATGTTTCACTGCGTTTGTCCTCTTTTACCAAAAGGCCGTGCTGGGCAAGGCTATGAGAGCGACTGCAGAGGACCATCAGGTTAGCCAGAGCATGGGAATCCGGGTCACCCACATCTTCAGCATAAGTTGGGTCATCGCTGCCATACTGGCTTATGGGGCCTCGGTATTCCTTGGGAGCCTCTCGGGAGGCCATTACCTGAACAGCCATTTGGGCCTAAAGGCTATCCCAGCCGTTCTCGTAGGCGGACTGGATTCCATACCCGGCGCCATTGTAGGGGGGTTCATCGTGGGTCTTCTTGAGAGCCTTGTGACGGGGTATCTAAGCGCGGAGCTTGGAGAGGTGGTGCCCTTCATTGTACTTCTATTTGTGTTGCTTATTAAACCCTATGGGCTTTTTGGTTTGGTCAGGATAGAAAGGATTTGATATGACGCGACCGGCTGGAGTTTTTGACGTCCGATACACGCAGGATATTGCTATTCTAAGAACGATTCCTCAGTGGATTACGCTGGCCTTATTCCTGCTTTTTCTTGTCATCGTTCCTCAACTATTCCCGAGCCGATTCCTGCTTAATGTCATTAACACCATACTGATCATGATCATAGCGATCCATGGTTTGAATATCCTCACCGGTTATGCAGGACAGATTTCCGTGGGCCATGCAGCCTTCATGGGCGTCGGGGCTTATGCCTGTGCTTCCTTTATGACCATTTGTGGGCTCAATTTCTGGATCTCTCTCCCTCTATCCGCGTTGGCTGCTGGGCTGGTGGGAACACTTTTCGGTTTGCCATCCTTAAGGCTCAAGGGCTTTTATCTGGCCATGGCGACCCTTGCAGCCCAGTTTATCATCACCGCCTTTTTTCTGCATTTCAAACCCGAGCTTTTCCGTGGTGCCGCGGGGATGAGCATAAAGCCGATTCAATTCGGGAATTTCGTCTTTGATACCCAGCAAAGCCTTTACTATTTGATCATGCCTATAACCGTGATCATGACCTATTTCGCCCAGAATCTGGTTCGATCGAGATTGGGCAGGGCGTTTGTGGCGATCCGGGACAATGACCTAGCCGCAGAAATCATGGGAATCAGCCTTTTCGGTTACAAGCTAAGGGCCTTCTTTATCGGATGCTTCTTTGCTGGAACGGCAGGGGCCCTCAACATTGCTTTCAGGTGGACCGTTCGACCGGACCAATACAGCCTAATGGACTCTATATGGATGGTGGGCATCATCATTATTGGCGGGATGGGATCCATCTTAGGGGGCATCTTAGGGACCGTGTTTATCAAGGTTCTGGACGAGCTTGTTTCGGCTCTCACCCCTTTCTTGGGCCGCGTTCTGCCTCCCGAACTTGCATCACGTATCGGTGCGTCCACAGGGCTTGTGCTGTTTGGACTGGTCGTTGTTCTCTTTCTTATCATGGAACCCAGGGGTTTGGCCCACCGGTGGGAGATATTGAAAGGCCGTTTCAGACACTGGCCGTTTACGTATGGTCATTAGCTGATTATGGAGCGAAGTCATATATGTGGCTACTCTTTCTATAATCAGTTGGGTACCTTGTCATGCTTATCGAAAAAAGCTGATTCAAATGAAGGAGTAAGCTTCAAGAACAAAAAGCCCATATTTAGAAAGGAGGTGACACATAGGGGAACGGGCATCGAGGTACGTAACAGGAACTCTTAATCCCTTAGTAAGGAGGATCGGATATGAAAAAAAAGGTGTTGGGAATGCTGTTGGTCTTGACCCTGGTCGTCTTCCCCATGATTTTCAGCGGAAACGCCTTGGCCAAGGAGAAATACGGTATCGGTTTTTTGGGTGACCTTACAGGCCCTCTCGGGTTCTGGAATGCCCCAAGGATGGTGGGCATTCAGGACGCCATCGAATACATGAACAAGACCTATGGAGGAATCGGGGGCAGAGAGGTCTTTGTGGAGTGGGAAGATACAAAGAGCAAAATTGACATTGCCACAAGCGGCTATGAAAGACTCAGGTCAAAGGGATATCCCATCTGGCACACCTGTGGAACCGGAGAGCAGCAGATCCTGAAGCAGCGCTATGAAGCGGATCGGTCCCAGGCCATCTACACCTGCAGCACCAGTCCCAATGTGATCTATCCACCCGGATACTGCTTTGGGACAGCGGCCTACTATCCGGACGAATGGGGACTCTTTACAGACTGGGTCGTCGAAAACTGGGATTTCAAAAAGATGGGCAGAAACCCACGATTTGCCATCCTGACTTATGGAAGCGGATACGGGAAGGCCTGCATTACCAAGGAATTCATGGCTTATGCAAAGAAAAAAGGATTTGAGCATGTGGATACCATATTTGTGCCCTTTGTGACTGTTGATGCCGTGACCCCTTTGATGAAGGCCAAAAAGAAGGGTGCAGATTGGTGCATCGGCCAGTGGATCTATCAAACCGTTCCACCATACCTGAACGCGAATTACAAGCTGAAGTTAGGTTTGAAGTTTGCAGTGAACACCTTCGGCGTCGATGACGTCATGATCTATAATTCTAGCCCAAGAGAGGCGGCCATCGGGCTGACAGGAATCACCAATTGGCGCCTTACATGGGAGGACACCCCAGGGCTTAACATCATCCGTGAGATTTGGGAAAAGAAAAACAGAAGGCCTGAGGACCGGGGAGCTTCTTATATCCTGGGCTGGATGAACACCTGGCAGACCAAGCGGCTGATAGAGGAGACTTTGGCCAGGGTAGGGAGCTGGGATAAAATCACAGCCAAAGAAGTCAGGATAACCTCGGAGAGCTGGGGTGATGTGGACGTCCACGGCCTCGGATCATTGACCTATGGGAAAAACAAAAGAGGGACCAGCGATTCAAGGATCGCCCAGGTGAAGAAGGTCAAGGCCAATGGGAAGGAAGTTATTCGCTGGGAGTATGTCACGGGCTGGCGGAAGGCTCCCTTCCTGGTCCCCGAGGAATGGCAGAAACCTTTACCTTATTGAGGAACCTTCAATCCAACGGTTCAGCGGTTAGCTTGATCAAATGAGAAGGGCGAGGCCGAAATGGCGCTGGTGGCATCATTTCCTGATACCCGTTTCTAGCCACTACTTGGTCACCAGGCCATTTCGTCTCGCGTTTCACGGTGCGGGAAACTAATACAAAAGGATAGGTGGTTAGAGAGCCATGGCAGATCAAAATGGGACTATCCTTAGTGTGGAAAGCCTAAATTTACGTTTTGGCGCTGTGTGGGCACTCAACAATGTCAGTCTGGAAGTCAGGGAGCACGAACTTCTCACGATTATTGGGCCAAACGGTGCCGGAAAGACGTCCCTCTTGAATTGCATAAACGGTTTCTACAGGCCCGAAGGGGGAAGAATTTTGTTCCAGGGCAAGGACATCACGCGCTTTTCTCCCTACAAAATTGCGGAGAAAGGAATTTCCAGGACATTCCAGAGCATGCAACTCTATACGGGTCTAACTGCCCTGGATAACATCATGGCCGGCAGACACCTCTATTTTCGCAAGGGCATGGCGGCCTGCGCCCTGTTCTTTGGTTGGGCGAGAAGAGAAGAAATCGAACATCGGAGAGTCGTCGAAGACATTCTCGACTTTCTTGAAATCAAACCGATACGAAAACAAGTGGTGGGGGCCCTCTCGTATGGCCTCAGAAAAAGGGTTGATCTAGGTAGGGCGTTGGCCCTCGAGCCAAGACTGCTTCTCCTGGATGAACCCATGGCAGGGATGAACCGGGAGGAGAAGGAAGATATGGCGCGATTCATCCTGGATATCTACGAAGAGAGAGGCACACCCATGGTCCTCATTGAACACGATATGGGTCTCGTTATGGATATTGCTGACCGCGTCGTAGTTCTGGATTTTGGGGTGAAAATCGCAGACGGGCCGCCTGAGGAGATTAAGAATAACGAAAAGGTGATCAAGGCTTATCTGGGGAAGACCTAGCTAGAAAAAACCCGTTCAATAGAGCGTTCTACGGGGAGATTAAATGACAGAGAATATGACAATCCCTGGTCTCTTAAAGGGCAATTACGAAAGATGGGGCGACAGTGAAGTGGCTATTAGGGACAAGGACTTTGGGCTCTGGCAGGAATACACATGGAAGGATAGCTACGAGAAAGTGAAGTATTTCTGCCTCGGTATGATCAGGTTAGGCCTGGGGCCAAATGATAAGGTGGCCATCCTAGGAGACAACGAGCCCGAATGGTTTTGGGCGGCCTTTGCCACACAGGCGGGCAGAGGAATCGTCGTTCCCCAATTCACAGATGCTATTCCGGATGAGCTTAAATACAGCCTCGATTTTGCAGACTGTAAATTTGTGGTCGCTCGAGACCAGGAGCAGGTAGACAAAATCTTGGATATTAAAGACGTTCTCCCCAAAGTCGAAAAAGTGATCTACTGGTATTACAAGGGGATGCGGAACTACACAGAGCCATTCCTGCTCAGGTTCGACCAAGCCGAGGAGATGGGAAAGGAATATGAAAAAGAGCATCCGGGGCTTTTCGAGAAGATGGTCGAGGGAGTGTCCCCGGAAGATATTGCGAACATATACTACACATCGGGAACAACAGGTCGTCCTAAAGCGGTGATGTGTAGCCATAGAGCCTTGATCGGCTCTACCAAGGCCACACTGAGCCTGAGTAATCTTACCGAGAAGGACGATATTCTGTGCTATTTGCCGCCAGCCTGGGTTGGCGAGGCCTTTTTTGGTTCGGTTCCCCATCTGATCACCGGTGCAAAACTGAATATCCCTGAGGAGCCAGAAACCGTGCTCCATGATATTGCCGAAATTCTTCCCTACATGATCTTAGGTGGTCCAAGACAGTGGGAAGGCTGGGTCTCTCAGATACGGGCAAAGATTGCTGAGGCAGGTGCCGTTGAGAGAGCGGTGTACAACATCTTCATGCCC
>JASFTV010000095.1:0-11077 GCA_050050615.1 Desulfobacteraceae bacterium | reverse complement strand
CGGGAATGGCTATGGAAGTAGCTCCGTGGAATTGGCTGCAAAGGTGCTCCGCCCGCCTTTGCTACCCCTTTTTGCATAACTGTTCCTCGATGCCCTTCGTTTTTGAAAAGAGACCCCCCATGACTCGCACAAAGCATTGATTCGTTTTTGGACAAGAATGATCAATTCCAATTATAGAAACGAGATGAAGTGAATGTTAGAACCCGCAGCCATTCAGGGAGAGCCTGCTTCGGGTCAGGGCTTGATGAAACTTTGATCGCCCAGTTGCCACAGCATGGATTTCTTTATGATAATTGGACGCAAACGTCTTAAATATACAGGAAATTAGATGGAGAAGCAATTAAAAGTGATGATTCTAAATCCAGGAAGAGGATCAGAAAGGAAGATAGGGCGGATTAAGCTTCAACCTTCGCCGCTTTAGTGATATATGAAACAGTGAAGCTCTTCGACCAAATGTCGGAGCCAAAGAAAACTGGCCAACACAGGCGGAATTTTCATAGAGCTAAAGTGTTACGAAAACTGCTGTTCATCCCGGTCCAAAGACCGGGGCATTCTGGCATTTTTTGTAAAGGGGAATGAAGCAATGAGAGTACTTTTGACCAATGATGACGGCATTCATGCCGCGGGCTTGATGGCGCTTTATCAGGAATTGAAGACAGACTTTGATCTGGACATTGTAGCACCGGACACGGAAATGAGCGCTGTAGGACATGCTATTACTTTGAATTCTCCCCTAAGGGTTCAGGCTGTTCATAAGAACGGCACATTTTTCGGCTATGCCGTGAAAGGCACCCCGGCGGATTGTGTGAAGATTGCCGTACAGGAACTCATGAAACGACCCCCGGGCATCATACTCTCGGGCATAAACCTGGGTGCCAATGTAGGGGTAAATGTCCTCTATTCCGGGACCGTCTCGGCCGCGACTGAAGGCGCATTCCTGGGTATAAGATCCGCTGCCATTTCGCTGGATACCCGACAGAATCCGGATTTCAGGTTCGCTGCCCATTTCAGTCGGGAGATTGTACGATTCATCATGGAGCGTGGATTAAGAGGAAGAACGGCTCTCAATGTCAACATTCCGGCTGTCTCCGTTGACAAGATTGCCGGTGTGTCCATAACCAGACAGGGTGTAGGCCGTTTTAGAGAGAGGTTTGAGAGGCGGATTGACCCACGAGGGAATGTCTATTATTGGCTTGCCGGCGAGACGCCGGTGGAGGAAGGCATCCCGGATGCGGATGCAAAGGCGTTAAAAGAGCACAAGATCACCATCACACCTATCAGTTATGATCTTACCTGCGCGGAAGAGATCGACAGACTTCGAACTTGCCCTCTGCCTGAGTACAGGCATCTTGGAGGCCGAGACGAGACTTAATTGAGATCGGCATGTAAACTATTAGTGATGTTCAAAAGTGTTCGCATGGCCCATCCTCCCTTGCGGAAAGCCTCTTGTCGACCATGACCGTTTTTCTCCCTCCGGGCCGTAGGCCCTATGGGCCGGAGGCAAGGGGATATCTAAGGTGCTCATGGGTGGTGGCCAAAAATTCGGGGTTTAACAAGCTGATCGGAGATTGCCAGGTGTTCAGGGGCGTACCCGCCTGCCTCGGCTGAGCCCCCTGGCATTCTCCTGACGCGAAGCTGATCCGTTTGCCACTGTGGGGGGCATGAGCGAGCAGGTGGCGGGCAGGAACCCCGAATTTTTGGCCACGGCAAGGTCCCGTGGAATTCTTTTTATGAGATATCCCCTTTCGAAAAAGATCATGGCCTCCCTGTGTAGGCAAAGGGATAAGGGAATTAGGACTCAGCCATACGAAAACTTTTGAACGTTACCAAAATATTTGATGCGCTCAGGACTAAATAGAAAGGCCCTGTTTTTCAGGGCCTTTCCTCGTTTTTGATTCGACATAAGCGTCTACATGAGGCCGAAGAGCAAGAACGCGACGGAGGTGATGATGAAATAGACGAAGAAGACCAGGAGGAGCCAACCCATAATCTCTCTGAACTCCAGCTTTGCCACCGCGAGCATGGCAATGGCCCAGAAGGGTTGGATCATATCGGTCATCATATCCCCCCATGCGTAGGCGATCACCGTCTTGTACGCAGGGACGGCCAGTTCTTTAGCGGCGGGCAGGAGATAGGGTGCGGTCACGGCCCACTCTGAGCCTCCGGAAGGAATCAGGTAATTAAGCAGTCCCGCGTACCAGTATGTGATCAAGAGGAATGCACCGCCGCCGCCGACAGCCACAAACGCTTTGGTGAAGGTGGTTGCCAGGGCCGTGTATTTGAACAGCCCAAAGATGCCGGCGTAGAAGGGGAACTGGATAATGATGCCCCACACGGCTTTACCTGCATCCTCTGTGGCCTTGAGGAAGCTCCAAGGACGCCAGTGGAAGAGGACGCCGAGCATCAAAAAGAACAGATTGATGTTGTTGAGATTGATGGTCTTGGCAAAGCCTACTTGACCGATCTTCCAGCCCAGCCACCAGAATCCGCAGATGGCAATGATGAGATTCCAACCCCACCACCAGTTCAGCCAATTGGAAAGGCTCGCATACCTTTCTGGCTTGGGCGGTGATTCGTACAGTTTCAGCTTATCCATCAGTTCCGGTGACACCTTGAAGGTCTTCTCCTCAGAAGGGTGCATGAGGGACATGAGGATGGTGACCACAACGATGATAATGATGAGCAACGTGAGGTTAAAGGCGGAAAAAAGGGTCTCGGTCGTGGATATGGTCCCCGGCAGATATCCCTCTGTGATGAGAAAGTTACCTGGCGTGTTCACCAACAGAGGCGCCGATGCGGAAAGCCCCGCGTGCCATGTGCAGCCCAGGCCTAAGTAGGCAGCGGCAACCAGGAGTCGGTAGTCGACCTTCGGGTTGTTTCTGACAATGTAAAGGGCGAGCATGGCACTGCCGATCAAGCTGAGCCCCCAATTCACCCAGGCAATAATCATGGAGAAAAGGGCCATGATCATGATGGCCTGCCACGGTTTTTCCTTGTTTGCCCGACCGGAGAGGCCATTGAGCAAGCGCCTCAAGGGGGGTGAGCAAGCCAGGATGTAACCCGTCATCATGATCAGGCACATTTGCATGCCGAATTTGAGGAGTATCCAGAACCCTTTCCCCCAGGCCTGAACCGCTTTGGCCGGGCCGACATCCCCCCAAATGAAAGCCATGATAAAGGTTATCACCGTCAGGATCCAGACGATGACCAGGGCATCCGGGATGTACCTCTCTGTCCAGTCGGTCAGGCCGGAACCCCAACCCTTCAGGAAATCAAGTCCCGATTTTTGATTACTATTGGCCATATTATCCTCCTCTGGATGAAATTCTTACTAGCCCACATTCCACAGTTCTCCGAAGATTCTTCTGTCCCTATCACCCCCTTCCGTGGCACCTAGACTTGGGGCCGCTTTGAAGCCCTATCAAATGCAAAAAAAACCCTGCAACGGGCTTTCCGTTTCAGGGCTTTCAAAAGAGATGAGAACTATCATGCATTGTACCTTTACTGGTCAAAATGATGATCAGATAGTTTTATCTACTTATCTATAGCCACGAGATTTTCCCTTATAGAATTGTTTGCGAAATTTGTCAAGAATAAAATAGTTTTACCAAACTTAATCAGATCATACAGCCATTATCCCCTGACTTGGCTATCTGATGCTGTTTCATATCCTCATTTCATAGGCATCGGTCAATAGTATTTGTATGGCACTAAGCGTTACTGATGACACGTCTTGATTTCAAAGCAGGCCATGGTCTTTTCAAAAGGGGATATCCCACAAAAAAATCCCACCTGATCTTGCAGTGACCGGAAATTTGGGGTTCCTGCCCGCCACCTGCCCGCCAGTGCCGGGCGTTGGCAGGCGGATCGCTCTCGCCCCTCCACCACCTACCCGCTCGTGCCCCATAGTGGCAAACGCATCGCCTTCGCTTCAGGAGAATTCCGGGCGGGCTCAGGTGAGGCAGGCGGGTACTCCGGGAAACACCCGGGAGTCTCACATGAACATGTTGAGCCTTGCGAAAATTCAGGCAACAGGGTATGAATTGTAAGTTAACCACAGAGTGATCGGGTTGTTATGAAAAGAGAGTATCCAGAATCCCCAATTGTGGGCGTGGGTGGGGTGATTTTTGATGAGGACGCTGTCTTGCTGGCCAAAAGAGGGCAGGAACCGGGCGAGGGTGAATGGAGCTTGCCGGGAGGTGTCGTAGAACTGGGGGAAAGGCTTGTCGATGCGTTGAAGCGTGAAATATGGGAGGAGGTTCGTATCGAGGTGGAGATTGGCGGCTTGATCCGGGTTCTGGATCGGATCATCTATGATCAGGACAAAAGGGTTCGATTCCATTATGTGATCGCGGATTTCTGGGGCTGGCGGTCATCAGGCGTACCATATGCCGCTTCTGATATCAGCGATGTTCGCTTTGTGTCTCTGAAGGCGCTGCAGAAAACGGGGGTGCATCGGGAGGTGGCGGAGACGATTCACATGGCGGTCAAGCTGAGAGAAAAAAAGATGAAAAGCGAAGAAGGGGATCGATAGGGCACTATTTTACGAGGTGCAAGAATCTCTTCCAATTAGGCCACGACCAATAGATGATAAAGGCCTTTCCCTTGATCGATTTTGAAGGTACGAATCCCCAGAATCGGCTGTCATAGCTGTGGTCCCGGTTGTCTCCCATCACAAAAAAATGATTCTGAGGAACCGTTACGGGGCCATAGTGATAACTGTTTCCAGGGTTCTTCTTTGATTCATTGTGACGTCCATAGAAGCCATGCTTGTCGCTATAGGGCTTTCCATTGACCCGGATTTCTTTCCCAGTGATTTCTATGGTATCTCCGGGCAGCCCGATCACACGCTTTATGAAATCCTTGCTCTTATCCACAGGATAGATAAATACGATGATATCTTCACGGCCGGGTTCACTGACGGGTACAAATGTCTTGCGAATGAAAGGGATCTTGATTCCATAGATGAACTTGTTGACAAGGATATGGTCCCCGACCAGCAATGTGGGTTCCATTGACCCCGACGGTATCTTGAAGGCCTGTACCACAAAGGTTCGTATGAATAGCGCAAGAAGTACAGCGATGGCCGCCGCCTCAGCATATTCCCTGAACGTACTCTTCTTCTTAAGTTTGGCCTTGTCTTGACTTCCTTCCAAATAAGCCTCCTGGTCTTATTTTAAAATGATTGCAGGCTGAATTTAATCTGTAATCCAAATATTTGTAAAGGATTTTTTGGCATAAGGGATCAGGCGGAGGACCGATGCCATGGCATCCGGAGGTGCCTCCTGCTTAAGCAGGCCCCCTTCGTAAGGCCTTCAAGGGTCTACTACAAAGGGAGGAAAGCTAAAAAGGCGTATACAATATGTAGTGTCAATTTTTTTTATTATGCCCTAGATATACACAAATTATGTAAATTTTAATTAATTTATAAGAAAATACTTGACAAATATTAACATATATATATGATATTTGCTTATGTCGTGGAAACCAGTTGTGGTAAACCGGAAATCTGGAGGAAAAATTGTCACAGAATATCGTAAAAGAGATCCGCGAGGAACTCCTGATGAGCAAAGCGGAGTTGGCTAGAAAGGCCGGCGTTTCCCCATTGACCATCGATAGAATCGAGAAAGGTAAAAGCTGCCGAATGGAGACGAGGAGAAAGATCATTTTGGCCCTAGGCTATAATCTGGCTGACAAAGATAAGATTTTTCCCGAAGATTAAGAAGGTTGATTATGCCTGTTCCCAAAAAGAATCAATTGGTCGGATTGGATATTGGCTCACACTCTGTCAAGCTGGTGGAGATCGAGGATACAAAAAGAGGAATGATCCTAAAGAACTTCGGGATCATTGGTTTACCGCATGATGCCATCGTGGAAGGCTCCATCAAGGAGATGGAAATCGTCTCATCAGCCATCAAGAATCTTTACAAAAACCTCAGAGTGAGCAACAAAAATGTCGTCACATCCATCTCGGGTTACTCGGTCATTGTGAAAAAGATAAGCATCGAAAAAAGAAAGGAATCAGAACTCGAGGGTTCCATCCAGGATGAGGCTGAGCAGTACATCCCCTTTGACATAAATGACGTGAATCTCGATTACGAAATCCTTTCTGAACTGGAAGAGATTGAAGAGAAAGCAGGAGAGTCCGACAAGGAGGCTAGAGGCCTCATGGATGTCATGCTTGTCGCGGCCAAGAAGGACATCGTGGAGGATTATGTCAGCCTGCTTCACCTTACGGGGCTTAGTCCTGCGATCCTTGACGTGGATGCGTTCGCTCTTCAGAACGCCTTTGAAATAAGCCGAGAGGATATTTCCGGCTCTTATGCACTCGTCAATGTCGGGGCCGAGGAATTGGGGATCAATGCCATCAAGGACGGGGTGTCTATTTTCACCAGGGATTCCTCCTATGGTGGGTACCAAATAAACGAGGGCATCATGTCAAAATTCGATGTCTCTTATGATGAGGCAGAGAGAATGAAATTGGGTGCCACAAAAATAGAGAGTAAGGATAGGGCGGATCTGGAAGAGGTTTTTACCTCCGTTGTTTCCGGCTGGGTCAATGAGATAAAACGGGCCCTCGACTTCCTTGCAACTACCTACCCTGATGAAAACATCGAAAAAATCTTCGTCAGCGGGGGATCCTGCAGGATTCCCGGTTTTCAAAAGTACCTGGAGTTGGAGACAGATATCCCGGTGGAGGAGTTAAATCCTTTTGCCAATCTCCAAATCAGCGAAAAGGTATTTGACCCTAAATACTTGGGCTATATGGCACCCCAGGCTGCCGTTGCAGTGGGCCTGGCATTAAGGAGTATTGGTGACAAATGATAAGGATCAATCTCTTACCCTTTAGGGCGGCCAGAAAAAAAGAGAACATAAGACGGCAGATCACAATCTATTGCTTGTGTGTCCTGTTCTCAATATTGGTAATGGCCTATTATTTCATCCAGCTCAACAGTGAGTTGCGTCGCCTCCAAGAGCAGAGGGCAGATCTCCAAACAAAACTCAAAACCTACCAAGCTACGATCAGGAAAATAAATGAGTTGGAGAAGAAGATCAAAGAGATTCGGGCAAAACTGGCTGTCATCAAACAACTCGAAAAAAACAAGACAGGGCCTGTCCACCTCCTCGACGAGATTGCCATGGCCATACCCAAAGAGAAATTGTGGCTGACTTCCTTGCAAGAATCCGCAGGCACTCTCAAATTGTCAGGAACCGCCATGGACAATGAGACGGTGGCTCTTTTTATGACCAACCTGGAGAGGTCCGATTACGTAGGCAGTGTGAATTTGCAGAGTGCCAGACTGAGATACATGCCCGCGTACAAGCTGCGGGTGTCGGATTTTGTCTTGGATTGCAAGACTTACGCATATAAACAGAAAACCAGGGCTAACTAGTGAAAAAGAGGATAACGAGCGAGAGAGGAATCCATTAAGAAATGGCGAAAGGCTCTTTGTTTGAACAGGTTGAAAAGATCAAGATGCCCTACAGGATGCTGATTTTTGTGGGCACCATTGTGATTCTAGTGGGTATCTTCGCGTGGTTCTTCTATCTCCCCAAGAGCGAGGAGATTGAAAAAACCGGTCAAGAGATTGCGCGTCTTCAGACCCAACTCAACCGAGTGATCGTGAGGGCTAGGCAGCTCAAGAAATTTGAAGCGGAATATGCCGAAGTGGACGCTCAGTTTAAGGAGGCCCTTAGGCTGTTGCCCAACACCAAAGAGATCCCCACCCTTCTGAAAACGATCACCCAGTTGGGGACCGATTCACGACTCGAATTTCGCTATTTCAGCCCCAAGAGGGAGAGGGCTCGGGATTTCTATATGGAAATTCCTGTTTCCATCGAAGTAAGCGGAACCTACCATGACGTGGCCATCTTTTTTGATAGGGTTGGACGCATGGAGCGGATTGTGAACATTCTTAATGTATCCATGAAGCCGATCAGTGAGCGTTCCACCATTTTGACCACCACATGCGATGCCGTAACATACAGATTCAAAGGTGGTAGCGATGCCAATAAGAGCCGCAAGAAGTAGTCTCTTATTATTGTTGATTTTTGTTTTTCTCCAGGTTGACACAGCTGTTGCCGCCCAGGAGATTGTCTACAAGCCTGCCAGGGCTCCTAAGAAGATAGTCGAAGCAAAGAATGAGATGAGCGGAAAGGCGGCAGATAAAGGGCAGAAGAGGAAAGAGGGCGAGTACTCTTATGACCCTACGGAGAAAACGGACCCCTTCAAATCTTTTATTGCGATACAGGAAGAGGTCGAGGAGAAAAAGAGGAGAAAACCAAAAACCTACCTGGAAACACTCGATCTTTCCCAACTGGAGCTGATTGCCATCGTAAAGGGACCCAAGGGCAACTATGCCATGGTGCGTGATTCTAAGGGCTTGGGCCATGTGATCAGGCAAGGGACTGCCATAGGGACGAATGGCGGCGTGGTCGATAAGATTAAGGAAAAAGAAGTGGTCATCAGGGAAGAGTATAGGGATTTCAGAGGGACTAAGAAAACCCGAGAGATCACAAAAAAGATACCGTCTCCCATGTAAAATCATGCCACAATGCCGTTTCTGCTTGTAAGATGGATTGTGGATGCAGGGAAAGAAGAGCAATACGAACCTATTCTAAGGAGACTATCCATGGGGAAAAAGCGGAGCCTGTGTGAAAAGGGAATCATCTCTTTCATATATCTGGCTATAGGCGGTCTGATCCTGAGCGGGTGCGCGGCGACCGTCGCAAATCAGGGCGCCTCGGATCAGGGACCCATCATAGAATCCATAACGGTCAACCCCGCTCCTGAGCAGACTGTGGTAGAGATCATCAACAGCGGGACTGCCCCGTACACGGCCTTTAGATTGCTTGATCCACCCAGGATCATTCTCGATATCCGAGCAAAGCCGGGCAGTCGTCTCCCTCGAACCACAGAGGTCAACAGCGGAAATGTCACAACGATCCGTTTCGAACAGGGTAAGACTCAGGCCATAACGACAAGAATGGTCGTTGGCATGATCGGCCCCCTTGATTATGAGATTGAGGCTGCAGACAGTCTCATCAGACTGACCTTAACCCCGGGGAAAGAGATCACCAAAGCTCCCGAGCCGGTTGTTGAAGGGGTTGAAGAAGAGGTGGAACTCCCCGTTACTCCCTCGGAGCCGCGAATCTTTTTCAAGAAAAGTCGGATACCGTTGACCCAAATCCTCGGCATTGACTTTACCATGCTACCACTCGGCAAATCCCGAGTGATCGTGACAACAGACAAAAAGGCTCGATATGACATCGATCAGAAAGGGTCCAAGCACCTGATCTTGACACTGCCCCAGACCACGATCCCCCCGCTGATCATGAGGCGATTGGACTCCTTCTTTTTTGACGGGGCCGTGGACCGTGTCAAAGCGTCGCTCTCACCGGCCAAAAAAGCTGTCACCATTGCCATAACCCTCAGGGAGATGGTCCCATACCATGTTAGACAAAAAGAGACGGAGATCACCATCGACTTTGGCCGGACTTCCGTGAAACCGCCGGAAAAGAGGATTGTTCCTCTGAAATTGGCTCAGGCTGCCCCCTCACCTGCTGAGCCGGCGGTTCCTCAACCATCGGCTGCGGCGAAAGAACCCGGTGTTCCCGCGGTCTCTTTACCTGAAAAGCCGGCGCCGATTCCAAGCCTCCGGAAGAAATATACAGGCGCGCCCATGACGATGGACTTTGTGAATGCGGATGTGACCAATATCCTGCGTTTGATCGCAGAAGTGAGCAACTTGAATATTGTTTGGGGTCCAAATGTCAAGGGGACGGTTTCCATGAGGCTGAAAAATGTCCCCTGGGACCAGGCCTTGGATCTGATTCTGGATAACAATAATCTGGGCAAGAGACGGGTAGGAAACGTCATCTGGATCACAACAAAGGCACAGATCGCTCAGATCGAAGCTGAAGAGAGAAGAGCAATAGAGCAGTATCAGGCGAGGTTGGAGGCTGAGCGAAAAAGAGCGCTTGAGGAAAAGGAAAAGGAGAAGGAACTGGAGCCCCTCGTGACCGAATACGTTCCGGTGGATTTCGCCAAGGCGAGTGAAATTATGACCCTTCTCAGTCTGAGTGAAGCGGGGAAAAAACGGGGCGCAGCAATGAGCGTGGACGCCCGGACAAACACGATTATTATCACAGACATCGCTTCCAACGTTGAGCAGGCGAAACAGATTGTCAAGAAGTTTGATACCCCGGTGAAGCAGGTCATGATAGAGGCCCGCATCGTTGACGCCTCGGAGAACTTGATACGGGACCTGGGGATTCAATGGGATCAATTTCAGATACAGAAGCGAAGTAGTACGGGCGTTCCCTTCACTGATTTCGGCGGAACACCCACCTCGGTAGACCCGGGCGATCCAAGCGCCTTCCCAGAAGGAGGCAGATTGAAGAGCCCCACCTTTATCACCAACACCCCGGAGGGCTGGGCGCCCAACATGAGCCTCGTTTTCTCAAAGCTGAGTGGATCAGGGCTGACGGCAACCATTTTGGATGCGAAGCTGGCTCTGTCTGAAAACGAGGGTACGGCGAAGATCATTTCCGCTCCTAAGGTCATCGCCATGAACGGGCAGTCGGCAACCATCAGCCGGGGTGACTCCATTATCATACCGGCCACGGAGAACGTCGCATCCACCACGCTGGATGCCACGTTGTCGCTTACGGTGACCCCCACCGTCAGTTTCAACAATTTCATCACCCTGGATGTGGAGGTCACGGATGATTCGGCGCCCTCTTCGACCAGGCTCCTGAAAAAATCGATCAATACAAAATTGATGATCAAAAGTGGAGAGACGGTTGTTATTGGCGGCATCTACAAGGAAGATACCAGCGAGGATGAAAGCGGCATTCCGGGGTTGAGGCGCATCCCGTTCTTGGGATGGTTGTTCAAGGCTCAAACGAAATCGGACACAAAGAGCGAGCTGCTGATATTCTTAACGCCCACGGTGCTACCCTCTTATGCTAAATCCTAGATAGTTTCACAAAATTAGATCAACTAATTCCATCAAGTGATCCACGTGAAAGGCCGCATCCAGGGCCCTGTTCTTGTAAGCGATGAAGGGTACTG
>JASFTV010000094.1:0-11142 GCA_050050615.1 Desulfobacteraceae bacterium | reverse complement strand
GTTGCGCGCCCCTGCGGGGCCTTACCCATGGCCTTACGCTGGTCACCGGGGAGCGACTTTTCGTTTTTGAAAAGAGACCCCCATGCCTCGCGGCTCGGTGCGTGTGGGAAACGCATTTTCGGGAACCGTGGCGCTCGCGTAAAAACAGGCATTTAACTCATTGAAAAGCCTGCTTTCGATTTATTTTGGACAGCAGTGAGATTTCGTCAAAAAAAGTGTAACAAGGTGTCAAGGAACGATGAAATATAACCCGCAAGAGCTGGAGAGAAAATGGCATGCCTACTGGGAAAAGGAAGGCCTTTTTAAGGTGATAGAGGACCCGGACAAGGAAAAGTACTATCTGTTGGAGATGTTCCCCTACCCCTCCGGGAAGATCCATATGGGTCATGTCAGGAACTATACCATCGGGGATGTGGTGGCCAGATACAAAAGGATGATCGGAAAAAATGTTCTGCATCCCATGGGATGGGATGCTTTTGGCCTTCCAGCGGAAAATGCGGCGATTGAAAATAATAGCCATCCGGCCAAGTGGACCTATCATAACATAGAGAGTATGAAATCACAGTTGAAGCGAATGGGTTTCAGCTACGACTGGGACCGGGAGCTTGCGACGTGTGATCCTGAATACTATGGCTGGGAACAGCTCGTTTTCCTAAAAATGTATGAGAAAGGCCTGGCCTACAAGAAAAGGACCTTTGTGAATTGGTGCGAAAGCTGTCGGACCGTGCTGGCTAAGGAGCAGGTCGAGAATGGCCGATGCTGGCGACATGCGGATCAGGAAGTGACCCTCAAAGAGATGGATAGCTGGTTTTTCAAGATCACGGACTACGCCGAAGAAATCCTCGAATACTGCGACAAGCTTCCCGGATGGCCGGAAAGGGTCCTGATCATGCAGAGAAACTGGATCGGCAAGAGCTATGGAGCCATCATTCGTTTTCCAGTGGTGGATTCGGATGAAGTGATAGAGGTATACACGACAAGACAGGATACCCTTTTTGGGGCCACTTTCATGTGCTTCGCACCTGAGCATCCCATGCTGAAAGAACTGGTCAGGGGACAGCCTCAGGAGCAAGACGTCCTCTCCTTTATCGAGCGCACACTCAAGGTGGACAGCTATATTAGGACGGCCGATTTTACAGTCAAAGAAGGTGTTTTTACAGGCCGGTACTGTATCAACCCCGTTACAGAGGAACAAATTCCTATTTATGTGGCCAATTTTGTTCTCTTCGATTACGGCACCGGGGCCATCATGGCCGTGCCCACGCACGATCAGAGAGATTTCGAATTCGCTAAGAAGTATAACCTTCGCCTGAGGGTGGTCATAAAACCGCCTGATGAAGACCTCCATGAAGAGACCATGACGGAGGCGTACGAAGGAGAGGGTGTTTTGGTGAATTCGGGTCCCTTTAATGGGCAGAGGAATTTGGAGACTCTTGACAATATCGCAGAGTATCTGAAATCAAAGGGCATGGGCTACAAGACGGTCAATTACAGACTGAGGGACTGGAATATCTCCAGGCAGAGGTATTGGGGTGCACCCATTCCAATCATTTATTGCGACAAATGTGGAACGGTTCCTGTCCCTGAAAAGGACCTGCCCGTGTTACTCCCCCTTGACGTCGAGATGAGACCCCACGGCGGATCATCGCTTCCTTTCGAGCCTTCCTTTTATGAGACCACATGCCCGAGATGCCAGGGCAAAGCCAGGAGAGAAACGGACACCATGGATACCTTTGTTGAATCTTCCTGGTATTTTGATCGGTATACCTGTCCCGATTACACTCAGGGCCCCCTGGATCCTCAAAGGGTAGACTACTGGATGCCTGTGGATCAGTACATTGGAGGCATCGAACATGCGATCCTTCATCTCCTGTACTCTCGTTTTTATACCCGCGTCCTACGGGATTTCGCGGAATTGAAAGTGAGCGAACCGTTCACCAATCTCTTGACTCAAGGTATGGTTTGCAAGGAGACCCATGAGTGCCCCAAACACGGCTATCTCTATCCCAATGAGGTGAAGGATGGTCGATGCATACACTGTGATTCAGAGGTGATCATCGGGAACACGGTTAAGATGTCTAAATCCAAGAGGAACGTGGTGGATCCCGAGGAACTGATCAATCGATATGGGGCTGACACGGTCCGCATGTTTTGTCTGTTCGCCTCCCCGCCCGAACGGGATCTGGAGTGGAGCGACCAGGGCGTGGAAGGATCTTTCAGGTTCTTGAATCGTGTTTGGCGGCTTGTTGTGGAGAACCTAGAAGAGATCTCAAGGAGACCGGCATATGCCGGAAAAGAGCCCCTTTCGGACGCTTTGAAAGATCTTCATAGAAAGACCCATCAGACCATCAAGAAAGTGACGAACGATATCGAGGATCGTTTCCATTTCAACACGGCCATAAGCGCGGTCATGGAATTGGTCAATGACGTCAATAAATACTTGGGCAACAACCAACATGAGGATGATCTGACGTGGTCCGTGATCAGGGAGGCTGTGGAGGCGACGGTGGTGCTGCTATCTCCGGTTGTGCCTCATATTACCGAAGAGCTGTGGGAAATGCTGGGCCATGAAGAGAGCCTGCTGAGCATGCCGTGGCCGACTTACAGTGACAAGGCATTGGAGGTGGATAAGAGGCTGGTTGTTTTGCAGGTGAACGGGAAAGTGAGGGACAGGATTGAGGTGCCTGCCTCGTTCAGCGAAAAGGAGATTGAAGCGGAAGC
The DNA here is from genome assembly GCA_050050615.1 of Desulfobacteraceae bacterium. GTDB lineage: Bacteria > Desulfobacterota > DSM-4660 > Desulfatiglandales > HGW-15 > JASFTV01. Next base: position 8,421 of record JASFTV010000094.1, on the reverse strand, counting down.
CCTTAAGAGTCGAAGAGTCCAGAGTTTTGTGAGCGGAAAACCGATTAAGAAGGTGATCGTTGTCCGCAACAAACTGGTCAACGTCGTGGTCTGAACGTGAAAAGGCTTGCTACTCAAAGGGAGCGTAAAGCTCCAGTACCCCAGTTCGGTAAGGGAGCCTTCAGGCTCCCCAAGAAGCTAGTTGGCTCTGATAGGTCGTTCGAGAAGGTAACCTGATGTCCATAATCTCAAGGCAAAGTGGCCTGTTTTCCCTTGCTGGCATTACGTTCCTGTCCGGCTGTTTGATTGCGGGCTGTGGCTATCATTTCAGAGCGACAGGCGAACCTATCGGGAATGAACTGGAGAGCTTGGCCATTCCTTTAGTCACAAGCAGTTCATCAGACATAGGTTTTGAAGCAGATTTTACCAGGGTTATTAGGGAAGAATTCATAAGCCATGGAAAGGTCCCCCTTGTATCCGAAAAGAGAGCGCAGGCGGTGCTCATCGGGAAAATTTATGATATCAAGACCGAGGCCCTGAGCTATGATTCACAGGAACTGACCGTGAGGGGATACCTCACATCGCATGAGGTGACGAGTAGCCGCCGTCTGAAAATCAAGCTGGACATGCAATTGGTGGAAAGGGCAAGCGGAAAGGTCGTATGGCATGATGCGGCCATGGAGGAAAAGGCCAGTTTTTCGGTGGAAACGGATCCCCTTGCCACCCGGTACCATAAACAGCAGGCCCTGGAGAAGATCGCTCGGCGGCTGGCCAAGAGGATATACTTGAAAACTATGGAAAGATTTTGATGGCCGGGGATTTGCCTCCAGAGGGTCTCCTAAAGTCAATGAAAGAGGGGCAATTTGCCCCGTTATATCTATTTTATGGTCCAGGCGAATTCAGGCTGGAGAAGGTCCTGGACGAAATTAGAACCGTCCTTGTTCCCGAATCGGTCAGGGATTTTAATCTTGAAATCTTCTACGGCGGCGAGACCGATCCGACGGGTATCATCAATCATGCCCGCTCACTGCCTTTCATGGCCAGAAATCGTCTGATTATCGTCCGGAGGACGGAGAACTTCGCCGCAGAGGACCTGGAAAAATTTCTCCCCTACCTTGAAAAACCTTCCGAGTCAACCTGCCTGATATTTGTTTGCTCCAAACCGGACTTCAGAAAAAAGTTTTACAGTACCATCCGAACCTTTGGCAGGGCGATAAACTTCGAGGAACTGAAAGAGAGTGAGGTGGTGCCGTGGATCAAGAGAAGGGCGACTGAGATGGGTCTGAAGATGGATGGGAAGGCCTGCCTCTATCTCCAACAGATCGTGGGAAACAGGCCGAGGGAGCTCTATGCAGAGGTGGAAAAGCTGCATCTCAGGTATGGCAATGCCGTGAGCACAGACGAGGTCAAGGAAATGGTCATGCACAGCCGTATGTATACCATTTTCGAACTCATTGATCTGGTCTCCATGAAGCATTGCAGCCAATCTCTGGTCGTCCTGAACAGATTTCTGGAAGAGGAAGACAGGAGGCTCGGACCTCTCCGTGTTATTGGCATGTTAAACAGGCAAGTAAGGCTGTTGTGGCAAACAAAAGCGACACTGGACAGAGGAGGGAAGACAAAGGATGTGGCCAAGAAGCTGGGGCCGGTCCAGTTTCTGGCCAGGGATCTGGTCAAACAGTCAAAATGCTGGTCAGTAGAGGAACTCGAGAGAGGATTAGATCTGCTCTATAGGGCGGACGGATGGCTTAAATCCGGCTCCCGCCCAAAGCCGGTTCTGGAAAACCTGATCATATCTCTTTGTAGCTAGGAGCGCTATTGTTCTGAAGTAAGCCGATTTACCTGGCGAGCAAGGCGGGATATGGTACGGGAGGCCTTGTTTTTGTGAATAACCCCCTTGGATGCGGTCTTTTGGAGAACGGAGACCGCATTCTTTAGAGTCTCGTTGGCCTTTTCGGAGTCGTTATTGTTTGCTGCCGTTCTGATCTCCTTGATCAGGGTTCTAGCCTTGGTCTTGTGACGCATGTTTCTCAGTCTTCTGGCTTTGCTCTGCCTTGCCCTTTTCAGGGCTGACTTATGGGTTGCCAATTTGCAATCTCCTTATAATGGATTCAAGTGTGAAGCAGTAAACACTCTTTATTAAGCAATGCATTGATAAATGTCAAGGCAAAAACAGATCATGGGAACTCCTGAACTCGCCTTATCCGAACAACAGAGCGTCAGCCAGGCTGCCGGAACTGTCGGGTTCTTCACCTTTTTGAGTCGGATCCTGGGTTTGGTGCGCGACATTGTTGTCGCCAGGTTTTTCGGCGCGGGGATGGCTGCAGATGCCTTTTTTGTGGCCTTTCGTATCCCCAATCTGCTCAGGCGCCTCTTTGCCGAGGGGTCCCTCACCATAGCCTTTATCCCGGTTTTTACAGAATATTTGACGCAAAAATCGAGAGAAGATGCCTTTCAGCTGGCAAGGGCGGCACTCACGCTCCTATCCATTGCCCTTGCCATGGTGACTCTCCTTGGCGTTCTCCTCTCCCCCTGGATCGTGAGAATTCAGGCCTTCGGTTTCGGTGGCTCAGGCGTTAAATACGAGCTCACGGTCTTGCTGACCCGCATCACCTTCCCCTACATTTTCCTCATCAGTCTCGTCGCTTTTTTCATGGGCATCCTGAATTCTCTCAGACATTTTGCTGCGCCTGCGGCGGCACCCATTTTCTTGAATGTGGGCATCATTGCATCCACGTTGTGGATTTCGCCTCACTTTTCTCAGCCCGTCACGGGTGTGGCCATCGGCGTCCTCATTGGGGGCATCTTGCAACTCGCACTCCAAATTCCTTGGGTTCTCAACAAGGGGGTCTCCCTGGTTCCCTACTGGAAGCCCGACCACCCTGCTGTGAAGAGGATCGGTCTGCTCATGCTTCCTGCCATTTTCGGCTCTGCCATTTATCAGTTGAATCAGTTCACAGGCACGCTACTTGCCTCCTTTTTGCCCGAGGGGAGTGTCTCCTGGCTCTACTACGCCGACAGGCTGGTGGCGTTTCCGTTGGGCGTATTCGCCATTGCGATCAGCACTGCAGCCCTTCCATCCCTTTCAAAACAGGTAGCCAGCAAGGAGCTTGATGAATTCAGGGACACCCTTGGCCACGCCCTGAGACTCGTTTTTTTTATAACCATTCCGTCGATGGCTGGATTGATTGCCCTGGGGAAGCCGATTATACAGTTGTTTTTTGAAAGGGGCGCCTTTAGTTCCTTCTCCACAACCATGACTGCCATAGCTCTTTTCTATTACACGGTGGGGCTCTGGGCTTTCTCAGGGATCCGGGTGATGGTCTCAGCATTCTATGCCCTTCAGGACACAAAAACACCCGTCAAAGTGGCGGCTATCGCGATGCTGGCACACCTCATGTTCAGCCTGGGACTCATGGGGCCCCTGAAACACGGGGGGTTGGCCCTGGCTCTCTCTCTGGCATCAGCGTTACATTTCTGTCTTCTCGTCTTTCTTCTTCAAAGGAGACTGGGTGCTTTGAATCTAAGGCCCATCATGGTGACTGCCTCGAAGAGTGTATTTGCTTCACTAATCATGGGTATCGGAATCTATTATGCTTACTCTCAATGGTTTGTGCCAAACTTTTCGCCAAGCCTATGGAACCTGACTGCTCAGGTGGGTGGTCTGGTCTTGATCGGTGCGATCATATACTTTGGTCTAACAGGGATCATGGGTTGTCGTGAGCTCGTCTCCATATTGGACATATTTAGGCCGATCCTGAGAAGACTCAAGGCTGGGTAACCGCACTCTTTGCCCTCTGGGTCTTTCTAAAACCCATTCGCAAACCAGCCGTGTCGTCATTTGTCATCGCGGGTAAGCCAGGCTATTTGATCTGAATTGCGGTCTCAGCCTCCCGACTGCACAGTTGGGGATTGTCAGAAGGCGTGTATCCCCTGTCTCCAGCAGGGGACCTATGGGTAAAGCTCAGGGGTGGAGGCGGGGATCAATAGCATGATAAAGGCATGGAAGCCCGGACGGGTGTAAGGCCAGGTATCCCCCAAGAAAGCCTCTATCGTGCCGCGGTGAATGGGAAAAGAGAGGACCGGACGAGAGGGTGATCTTTTTGAATGTATCCCGGGAACAAAAGCTGGGCGTGTTCTACGCCCTGGCCGCCTTTGGCTTCTGGGGACTTGTGCCCATATACTTCAAGGCTGTCCAGCATGTGTCGCCCGTGAACGTCTTGTGTCACAGGGTGGTCTGGGCAGTTCCCTTTACAGCAGTGCTCATCACATTCGGTCGAGAATGGGCGCCTTTGCGGGAGGCTCTCGGCAAGTCAAAGGTCCTGGGCACACTGGTCCTCACGGCTGCAATCGCGGCGACGAACTGGTTTATTTTTATCTACGCCATATCCACCGAAAGGGTTCTTCAGGCCAGCCTGGGCTACTTTATTAATCCCCTGGTCAACGTTCTGCTCGGGATGGTGTTCCTGCGGGAGAGGCTTAGGCGATGGCAGGCTGTAGCGGTGCTGCTGGCCGCAGCAGGGACCCTCAACCTGACTCTTAAGTTTGGCGCGTTGCCGTGGATCTCACTCGGTTTGGCATTCAGCTTCGGATTCTACGGTCTCTTGCGAAAGACCGTCCGAATCGAGTCGCTGAACGGGTTGTTTGTGGAGACGAGCCTCCTCTTCCTCCCTGCATTCGGATACCTGGCTTTTGCAGCCCGGCAAGGCACGGGCGCCTTCGGGGTCATCCATTGGAAGACGACCGTATTGCTTGCTCTGGCCGGAGCGGTGACCTCATTGCCCCTGGTCTGGTTTACCAGTGCGGCGCGCAAACTCCGGTACAGCACGATCGGACTCTTGCAGTACCTCGCCCCGAGTCTTCAATTCATGTTGGCGGTGTTCCTATATGAGGAACCCTTCACCCTGGCCTATCTCGTCACATTCGGATGCATCTGGAGTGGACTGACCATCTTTGTCGTGGACTCCCTGTCTTTTCAGAGGCTCTATGCAAAAAAGGGGTCTTCCTGAAACGGTCCCTGGTTTCTTGATAGGCGCGGGTTCCAAAAGGACGGATTGACACGTGTGTGTGGAATGGCCGATAGGCGGGAGTCCCCCTTTTAGATCTTGAAAAACCTTTTCCCCTTTGATACTTTTCCAGCATGTCAGCCTATCTAGGAGAAATACGGTTGCCTGATCGGTAGGTTGAGCGGCCAACCATTTGCACGGGCGATTTTGAGCCCGTCGCTCCAGGTTGGCCCATAATTTTCTCTGCCCTCTCTCCACTGAGCGGATAAGTGGATCTATTACTCGCGACATAAATAGATTGTATCAGGATACTTCTCACCGCTTGTGCCTCGAGCGAGCAGTTAGGGCAAAAGGCATGTTCGAGAGATGATGGCAACCTGTACTACGCGATCAGGAAAAATCCTGTAACCAACATGGCCCGTGAGAAAAGTCGAGCATCTGGTGTAAATCTTGCGTCCATAGATATCGGGACTCACACCGCCAGGCTGCTGATTACGCAAGTGGTTGCCGATTCACGGCTTTTCCGTCCTGTTCTCAGACAGAGGGCCTACATCCGTCTGGCTGAAGATTTCGCTGAAGAAGAAATCGAGAGCATCAAGCCGGAGGCGATTGATCGGGCCTTGAAGGTCCTGGAAGATTTTGCCTCGACCGCAACAAGATTCAATGTAAGAGCCATTCGGGCGGTTTCAACAGGCGTCGTGAGGAAGGCGTCGAACAAAGACCGCTTTGTCAACCTGATTTACGAGCGCACAGGCATTAGAACAACCGTCATCTCGGGTGAGGAGGAGGCACGGCTTACGGGTCGGGGTGTTCTTCACTCTCTAAGCATTCATGGCAAGCCTTTTATTGTCTTTGATCTAGGGGGAGGGACAACGGAGTTCCTGGTCGGGAAAGAAGAGCAAACATGGGCCAAATCGATTCCCCTGGGAGCGATGGTCTTGACGCAGAAGCACCTGACCTCGGATCCTCCGGAGGAGAAAGGCATAAAAAGCCTTGAAGAATCGATTGCCAAGATCCTTCTGGAAGCCTTCCCTCGGCAAACGTATCCTGAAAACGATTACCTTCTCGTAGGCACGGGCGGGACGGTCGCCACCCTGGCCGCAATGATTCATCGCATAGAAACAAACGAGATAGGCCATGACAACATACACGGTCTGGTGTTGAGAAGAGAAGGGCTTGAAGATCTTTTTGCAAAAATGAGGTCCATGACCTTTGAGGAAAGATTGACACTTCCCGGCCTGGATCGGGGCAGAGCGGATGTGATTGTCGCCGGGTCTATGGTGGTCATGGGCATTTTGCGGTTTTTCAGGTACCCTGAAATGCTGGTGAGTTTTTCGGATATGTTGGAGGGGATTCTGATAGAATACTTGGCTGAATCGTCCACATAGAAAGAGCGAATGAGTCATCATTTTTTTCAGCTCGGGGCGAACAAGAACCCTCGATGTGCAGGGAGGACGTAATGGAGCGTAAAGATATGAAACGGGGGTACACTTTTGATGATCTGATCCTGATACCGGATATGTCTGGTGTTTTGCCGGGCGAGGTGGACGTAAAGACAAGGTTGTCAAAGAATATTGGGCTGAATATCCCCATTGTCAGCGCGGCGATGGACACGGTGACGGAATCGGAAACCGCCATTACCATGGCAAGACAGGGCGGCATCGGTTTTGTGCACAAGAATATGAGTGTCGAGCGGCAGGCCTTGGAAGTGGAAAAGGTCAAGAAATCAGAAAGCGGTATGATTGTTGATCCCATTTCCATAGAGCCGGATAGAAAACTCTATGAAGTTCTGGAAATCATGAGGAAATTCAGGATCTCAGGGGTGCCGGTGGTCAAGGAGGGGAACCTGGTGGGCATCATTACGAACAGGGACCTGAGATTCGAGACGAACCTTGACCAGGCGGTAGAGGCGGTCATGACCAAGGAGAATTTGGCCACGGCCAAGGCAGGCATCACCCTAGAGGAATCAAAGAAGATCCTCCACGAAAGACGGATCGAGAAGCTTCTGGTGGTCGATGATGATGGCAAACTCATCGGGCTCATCACTATCAAGGATATCGAAAAGATAAGAAAATACCCCAATTCCTGTAAGGATCAACTGGGCCGATTGAGGGTCGGTGCGGCTGTGGGAGTTGGACCGGATATGGAGGACAGGATCGGCCGGTTGGTCGCGGTGAACGTGGATGTTGTGGCGATCGATACAGCTCACGGTCATTCCGAAGGGGTTATTCAGGCGGTGAGGAACATCAAGAAGGCGTATCCCAACATGGAACTGATTGCAGGCAACGTGGCCACGTCGGAGGGCACCAGAAGCTTGATCGAAGCGGGCGTCGATGGGGTGAAAGTGGGTGTCGGCCCCGGATCCATATGCACCACAAGAGTTGTGGCAGGCGTTGGGGTGCCTCAGATGACCGCCATCGTGGACTGCGCTGAAGAGGCAAGAAAATGGGGCATTCCCCTTATTGCAGATGGGGGTATCAAGTATTCTGGAGACATCACCAAGGCCTTGGCTGCTGGGGCGGATTCTGTAATGATCGGAAGCCTCTTTGCGGGCACCGAAGAGAGCCCTGGTGAGACGATCCTCTTTCAAGGGAGAACGTACAAGGTCTACAGGGGCATGGGCTCCATGGAGGCGATGAAAGAGGGAAGCAGGGACCGGTATTTCCAGGAGGACATCCAGGCGGATAAGAAACTGGTGCCCGAGGGTATCGTAGGCCGGGTGCCCCATCGTGGCCCTCTGGCAGATACGGTCTACCAGCTTGTGGGCGGCTTGAGGGCAGGCATGGGCTATGTGGGCTGCCAGAATATTGAGGGGCTACAGGTGAAAGCGAAGTTCATGCAGATCACGGCTGCCGGCTTGAGGGAGGCGCATGTCCATGATGTGATCATCATCAAGGAGGCCCCGAACTACAAAGTGGAATAGTGAGAAAAGCTGTGAATGACATCTACGCAGAGAAGATTTTGATCCTCGATTTTGGATCCCAGTATACCCAGCTTATAGCGAGAAGGGTCCGGGAGGCCCAGGTTTACTGCGAGATTCACCCCTTTAACATGAGCCTCGAGAGGATCAAAGCCTTCGCTCCCAAAGGCATTATCCTCTCAGGCGGGCCTGCCAGTATCTATGATGAGAATGCGCCGATGGCAGACAAAGCGATTCTCAATCTCAATCTGCCGGTTCTTGGGATATGCTACGGCATGCAGTATCTTACCCAGATCCTCGGAGGGGTCGTCGAAAGAGCGGTCGACAGGGAGTACGGAAGTGCGGTCATTACGGTTCAGGATGATCGGGATCTATTCCATGGCTTTAAGAAGCAGCAAGGAGAGATGGCCTGGATGAGCCACGGAGATCGAATCAATCAGATGCCGGAACACTTTACTGTCCTGGCGAGCAGTAAAAACAGTCCAGTAGCCGCAATGACCGATGGCTCAAGAAAGC
>JASFTV010000093.1:0-11182 GCA_050050615.1 Desulfobacteraceae bacterium | reverse complement strand
CAACCTTGATCTTCTGTGCCCGGGGCACCTATTGATGTTATGGGGGCGTGAAAGGAGTCCCTTGCAAATTTGAGTTGTGGATCTGAGAGACCAACCCCGACGGCCCTCGCTCGTCGTATCCTGCAAATTCATGGCAGCTTTCTTTAAGGATGGGGCGACCTTGACAGGGTACCCTTATCTTGTTGATATGTCAAGATAAGCTGAACCCAAAGCGAACTCACCGTTTTGAAGGGATGCCCCTTGGCACCTTGCCGTGCGTAGAGGGTAGTGCAAAATGAAGGCTTTGCGCTATCCCGTCTCGGCGCGGAGATGATGCCTTGATGGTGGATCAGGACCTGGCCTGGGCAAAGTTCGAGAGGGTCCGTCACCAGTCCACCCACAAACCGAGGGCCCAGTGGGTTTCCTCATCCTGGAAAAACTCCCCGATGATAGAGCGTCCATCCCTGTATTCAACGCCCAACCTGTAAGTCCTGACCAGACCCGTAACGGGTAATACGAGTCCGGCCTGGACGGTGATGTCTCTTTCCCAGTCCGACTCTTCATAAGCCGTAACATCGATTGCAGCGTAGTAACCCAGCCGTCCCTTCCAGAATCGATGGGCATCTTCAAATTCGAGGCCTCCCTCAACGCGCCAAGGCGCCTGGAGTTGCACGTTGCGCATGTCGTAGGCATAGGCCGCCTCCCCGTACACCCGCCAGTGGCTGAAGAAAGCAAGGCTCAATCCGAAAGCAACCTCTGCACGCGTATAATTGATGCGTTCTCTGCCCGTACGCTCGGCATATTCATCGCCCACGTGACTGGAATCGTGCTGGGTTGCCAGCTTTGCGGCCAAGCCCGCTCCGTTTGCCCAAGTGAGAAGCAGGCCCCATATACCGTCCCAGCCTATGTTGTCAAGCGAATGATCTGCGTCGAACTGACCCAGAAAGGCCGCTTCAACATCTACCTGGAATCCCCGGCCGGGCTCGCCTACAGGGTGCACCCGCAAAAAGTTCAAGCGCCCCCCCAGCCGGAGCGTGTAGCGGGTATCCCCGGCTTCCGCTATCTCCGAATCGCTGACCATGACCCTGTTGATCGCCATGGTGGGGCGGATCGGATTAGCGATATAGACCGGGTAAAGATGGCTGCCCGGGCTTATCACGCCGCGCCACTTGTCGCCCAGAGAAAAGGTGACCCCATCGCTCTCATCCTTTCCTGCTTCAGAAGAAGGGATGGGCTCACTCGATGAAGCACGAGGGCGATCATTCTGCGCCTCCTGGGTGAATGAATCACCGAAGTTTGTTCCCTCTGGCAAATTGCCCGGGGTCGAATTAGCAGCAAACGCATCTCCAAAAAACAGCAGCGCACCAAAAATCAAAATGCTCCACCTCACGGTATTTCTCCTTATACCAGGTTGCCATCCTGTCATTGTGAGGAGTGAAGCACCCCGTGCTTCCGCACGGGGCATCCTGGCGAAGGCGAGTGAAGCGACATGCCTGCGCACAAGGGTGGCAACCTATCCCATTGAGATTGCTTCACGGAGTTTATCCCCTCGACAGACTCGGGGCAGGCTCTGAGTGTATCGAAGGGTTCGCAATGACACCTAAAGATAGTAGCCGGTTGTAAGCAACTTGGTATTACTTCGTGTTTCAGCGTCATGGAATCATCCACAAAGCCCGGGGCCGGGTCTCGAATGGCCCATCCGCAATATTCCTCCGCCCGCAAATGATGGTCAAAGCGGTTCAAGTCCCTGCTTTCAGCTTGAATCCCTTTGTGGTTATGACTTCAATCAAGAAACCAAAAAGGATCATGGTGCCGAATGGGCCCCAGAATCCAAGGGGAGTATTCACCAGGACCATGGCGAAGAACACGCCAAAAAGAAATCCCCATAGGAGCCCATGGGGCGCCCAGTGCATTCTCAGGCCACTGACTCCAATGGTGAATCCCATGACAGAGTGGTGGATCAGGGAGGAAACACTGACAGGCCAAAAGGGCACCCCTGGCTGATACTTCTGTATCAACATACAGAGACCCCCGAAGACTGTTCCCCAGACGGTAGCTGTCATAACTCGTCTTTTTTGCAAATCGAACACCTCCTTTCCCCTTCGGCGAAAAGGTCATCCACAGTGAAATTGATATGCAGAATACCATGTAAAACCTAAAATGCCTTGCAGGATTTTTGGTATGTGAGACTCCTAACAGAACGAACAGTGTCCTATTAGAAGTAAGGCGGGCACATTTTGAGGGAATGATCCATGGCGAAACCTCTTCCATCATAGTCAATAGTTAAGGTTTGACCCCTAGCGGATCAAATAGGGAAAGAGAACAGAGATGCATCTCTCCGGGCATTCCACCTGGCAGACGCCGCAATACCAACAGTCGTCGGGATACCGTTCGTAGGGCCAACCGGCTTCATCAATGGCGAGCACATGGCCTGGACAGTACTGGGCACATGCGCCGCACTGGGTACAGCAATCTCTATCAATGCTCAGGTTCATGGATTCTCCTTTTCAATCACAGGACCATCCGGACCTGGCGAAATAAGCACCCGCGTTTTCCAGCTCTCATTGTCCTTGTGCGGGTAATCGACCCGCTGATGGTAGAGGCCGAAACGGCTTTCCGTACGAAACAAAGACGCCTTCGCTGCCATGCGGGCGCAAAAAAGACCCGCCTTCGCCTCAAAGACCTTCATCAAACCGTGGGGATCCTTTGCCGGCAGATCATCCTGGTCTCGAGCCATGGGCTCCGTCTCTGTGAGGAAACGCTGAAGTTTCATCTCCGACTTGGGCGGCTCGACATATTCATTGACCAGCCTTCGGAACTTATATTCAAAATCCCTTACCGGGACCTCCAGACGCCCTTTGTCGTGCCTTTGGATCAGGCTGCGCAGTCTTGCTAGCCTCTCTTCTCCATCGTGTCCGGTGGGCTGCTGAGCCTGACGTCCTGCTGCGCGTTCCGCAACAACTTCTCCCATGACCATGGCACCGGGGAGAAAGCCATATGGATTGGCCAAACAATCGCCGGCTGCAAAAAGCCCGGCTACGTCCGTTTCACCCCAGGCGTCTCCCACCAGGCCGGCCAGACCGTGGCCACCGCAAAGGTAAACCTCACAGGCCACAACCTCAACCGGGCATACGCTCAACGCAATATTCTTACACTCAAAGTACGCCCTCATGGTGGGCCGCTCTGCCGCATAGATGCCTTCCTCGATGATTTTGATCACCTCGGGTCGTAGATGGGAAAAAGAGAAGGCGACCGGCCCACGACCCGCATTGATCTCCTCGCGCATGGCCTTCATGCGTATGCCCCCCGGGGCCCGCTCCATCCTCTCGGGATCGTATCTCTCCATGAACCTCTCTCCCAGACCGTTGATGAGATAGGCACCGTGCCGAATAAAGGTGGATTGGCCCGGACCGTTGAAATCGCGCGTCATGGACGATACCGCCGTATATTCGAAACCGGTCAGTTTTGCGCCAGCTTCATAGCCCAGCTTGTACGCCTCACCGTTGCACCACGGGCAATCAAAGGTACCGTGAAGATACCCTGTTTTAGGTAGCCCTATGCGGGCTGCCCCGCCCGTGGCAAGAAGCACGGCAGGGGCAAGAAAAGTCTTAATCTCCCCTGTCTCCACGTCCATAACGATGGCGCCCGCAACGCGCCCATTCTCCTTGATGAGGTCGAGGGCGGTGTGTCGATTGAATATCTTCGCTCCGCTCTTGAGCGCCTCTCCGGCAATGATTTTCTTGAGCTCGCCCCGCATCTCCACCAGAAACCGTCCCTTCGGGTGGAACTGATTAACAATATAGTTCCCGTCAGGATCCCTCGGAAACGTCAGACCCCAAGCCTCCAAGCGCTGTAGGATTCCGAAGGAACGCTCCCCAATGACGCGGCTGATGGTGGGGTCAAAGGCGCCGTCCGCAACGATCTCCACCGCCTCAACGTACTCATCCACCGTACTTACACCGGGAATGACGACGTTGTTTAGGGCGTCCATGCCTCGACCCGCCGCACCGCTTCTGGAGATCTCCGCCTTCTCAATTAGAGTCACCTCTATGTCGGGATTGACCTCCTTGGCTCGAATAGCCGCCATGCAACCGGCTGCACCACCTCCGATGATAAGAAAATCCGTTAAGAAAGTCGATCGGCTCTCCATATCTTACCTCCAGGATAGCAACCCCTACGATCCGGCTGTGGAGCGACTCCTCCGGCGCCTGTCCATGATCAGAGGGATAGCGATGATCAAAGCGGTGGCCACGATCAGCCCGACAGAAACGGGCCGGGTCAGAAAGATGACGGGACTCCCGTCACCCAGGCTAAGGCTCTCCCGGAGCCTCTGCTCCAGGATCTCTCCGAGGATAACGCCCATAACGAGATTTACGATGGGCCACTTGAGACGGAGAAGGATGTATCCCAGAACCCCCATGACGATCGCTACAATGGCATCGAAAAGGCGCGTGTTCACCGCGTAGATGCCGACTAGAGAGATCACCATGATCACAATGGCCAGTATAGAGCTGTTGACCCGCACGATCATGGCAAAGGGTCTGAGCCAAAACGCGAGCATCAAAAAAGCGACGATGTTGATGAGCAACATGGAGAAGTAGAGCGTGTTGATGAGAACGGGCTCCTTGATAAGAAGCAGGGGTCCCGGATAGATGCCATTGATGGTGAAAACACCGAGCAACACGGCACTTAAGGCATCGCCCGGAATACCCAGGGTCAGAAGGGGGATCATGGCGCCCGCTGGCACGGCGTTGTTCCCCCCTTCTGAGGCCAAACAGCCTTCCGGCGTACCCTTGCCGAACTCTTCCGGGTGTTTCGAGGTCCGTTTAGCCGCCTCATAGGACATGAAAGAGGCCAGAATGGACCCTGTCCCCGGAAGAAGCCCGACAAAGGTGCCGATCACACCGGACTTTATCATGGTTTTCCAATAGCGGAAGGTTTCCATGAGCTTGCTGAAATCCAGGGTCCTTCGGGTAAGACTCATGGCCTTGCTTTCCAAAATCTGTTTTTCCACGAGAATCAGGGTCTGCCCGATGCCGAAGAGTCCAAGGCAGACGGGAACGATATGCAGACCGTTTTGAAGGGACAACGTCCCGAAACAAAACCGAGGGCAAAGCGTCGGGCCATCAATACCCACGGTAGAGAACCAAAGCCCCAGCCCGAGGAGCAAGAGCCCCTGTGAGAGGCGTTCACGGTAAGCCATCACCACGAGCACCACACCGAAAAGCGCCGCCGAGAAGTATTCGGGAGGCCCAAAAGAAGCGGCCACATGCGCCAGAATGGGAGCGAGAAATATGAGGATGAAGACGCTGATGAGGCCGCCGACAAAAGAGCCAATGAGGGCAGCAGAAAGACCTCTCTGCGCTTCTCCCCGCTGGGTCAGGGGGAAACCGTCAAAGCTGGTCACGAGGGAGGATGGCACGCCGGGTGTGCGCATGAGGACGGCCGGCACGGCTCCGCCGTAGTAGCCGCCGCAAAAGATGCCCAGCAGCAGCGAGAGAGCCTTTTCCGGACTCAGGGCAAAGGTAAAAGGCAGGAGGACCACCATGCCGACCATGGGGCCGATACCCGGGACGATGCCGACGACGATCCCTACAAAGGCGCCGAAGGTCAGGGCTCCCATATTCCCGAGGTTGAGACCGGACTGAATGCCCGATATCATATGTTCGAGCATGGCCTATCCCCCCAACCACTCCACCAGCAGGGGCGTCGGAAAATAAACATCGAGAAAAAACTTGAAGACCATGAAGACCAGCCCTGTCACGATCATCGGTACCAGGACGATAACGCTCAGGCGGCGGTGGCCCACGTAGTAAAGGGTGCCCACCATGAAAATGAGGCTTGAAGCCGATAACCCGATGATGACCAGCCCGAACAGAAAACCGATCAAGCACACGAAGACCACCGAAGGCTTGAGAGGAAATTTGCCTTCATCCAGCACCCAGGTCGCCCTCTCAGGGGGCCGGGCAAGGCGCCAGGCGGACGGAAGGGATGCCAGGACCATCAGGCTCAGCACCAACAGAGGATAGATGAGCGGGCCCTTGTAAAAGGGGTCGGGCCCCGTGGTATCGACCTGCCAGGGCGTGCTGATGAGCAAACCGGCCGCCAAAGCCCCGAGGAAGGCACCGAACAGATCGTGAAGGCGGCTTTCAGGCTCGCTTTGCCCTGCCATTATTGGATAATACCCAGCGCTTTCATGATCTGACCGAAATTGGCGAGCTCGCTGTCCATCTGCTTGCGTGCCTCTTCCGGGCCCGTGGGATGGGGAATCACGCCAACTTTCTGGACCACATCCTGAATCTTAGGTTTTGCCATAACATTGAAAAAAGTCTCACCCAGACGTTTGGCAATATCGTCCGGCGTCTTAGCAGGCACAAAAGCCCCAAACCAGATGGAGTAAGGATCCCCAAATCCCTGTTCTTTTACGGTAGGAACATCCGGATACTGGGGAAGTCGATTAGGAAGCATGCAGGCGAGAAGTTTCATCTTGCCGGACTCCACATAGTCTCTTACGCCCGGTGTGGAAAAAGTGATCACATCCGCGTCACCCTTGACCACCAGTAGCGGGTTGAGACTTTTGTAAGCCGTCTCCTTCCAGGTGAAGCCCCCGATCTTTGCCACGTTCATGGCGATCAGCGTGGGCACCGTCCCCAGGCCCCAGTGGGCGAGTCTGAGTTCGTGCGTCTTTCCGTATTCGGCCAATTCCTTGAGGTTGTTGTAGGGTGCATCCCCCCGGCAGGCTAAGGTAAAAGGCGAGGACCAGACAAGACCCAAAGGTCTGAGATCCTGATTCTGGTAAGGTGTCTTGCCTCTGAGCACCTGGGTTATCATAGGACCGATGGAGATGAGACCCATCGTGTGGCCGTCAGGGCGGCTCTGAGCCAACTCATACGTTGCGAGCACAGCCCTGCCCCCTGGCTTGTTGACCACCTTCACAGGAACCCCCAATTCGTCGGACATGTGGGGCGCCATGGCCGTGGCGATCATGGTTGATGGATCGTTCCCAGCAGGCCATGGAATGATGACCATGATGGGCTTGGTGGGCCAATCCGCAAAAGCAGGCCCAGCCAAAAGGAAACAAAGTGCGGCCGCAACAACCAAAGTTAATGATTTTCTTGCCATTTTAGACCTCCTGCATCGTATGGGTGAGCGGATAAGGCCCCAAGAGATACTTGGGGGGGTAAACGGCTTTAACGGAGTGTTGGTGTTGGACTGAGCGTGACGTGAGAGGAAAACATATTGTAATATGTATGACAATTTTGTATATTGAATGCCGACCTTTTCGTCAAGTTTTTTTTGCCCCGATGATGCGTGATTGTTCATGAAGGATGCGCTTATCGCATCATCATAAACACGGGAGGCCTGGATTCATGCGCACTTTCAATAGAATAGGCCGCTCTACAAACCTTTATGAGGAAGCGGTTAAGACCATTAAAGACGCTATCCTCTCAGGGCTTTACCGGTCCGGGGAGGCTCTTCCTAATGAGACAGCGTTGGCGAAACAACTGGGCATCAGTCGTCCCGTGGTCAGGGAGGCCCTCAAATCCTTGCAATCCCGTGGCCTCTTAGAGGTGCGCCGGGGCACCAAGGGCGGGGCTTATGTCAAGGACCTGAACCAGGTTGCCTTTGCTGAAGACTTCGCGGATCTCATCAGACTGAGAGCCATCACCGTGGAACACATGGCCCAAGCAAGGCTCTTTCTAGAGCCGGAAATCATTCGTCTGGCAGCCATGAACGCCACGGATCAGGATCTTGCCCATATGGAACGGCTCCTTTCGGAGTATTGTTCCACACCCAATATGGACAAGCGGGTCAGCCTCAATGCCCTCTTCCACAAGCTCCTGGGTAGGGCGAGCGGAAACGCGCTCTATGCCATGCTCATGGAAACCATTATGGATTTTACGGAGACATTCGTCAGAACCATAAAGCCGGTCACCCGAATCATTCACAACGACAGCGAGCACAGGGAAATGTTTGAGGCGGTTAGAGATAGGGATTCTGATAGAGCCGTTGAAATCGCCAGGCGCCACATCGCGGACATCGTGGATAAGATGAGGCAACTGGAAGGGACTTATCTTGATCTAAGCTATGGAAACTCGGAAAATGTAGAGTCTTTTGAGCCCTAACGTCCATAAGATTATCCTGCTGAGACCATCCAACAGTTTGGTAACGTTCAAAAGTATTCACATAGCTGAGGTCTCGTTTCACTCGAAATGACAGGATTGCCACGGTATTTAGGAACCGCTCTACCCGTTCACTGGATATCGAGGTAATCCATTATCTTCTTTACCTGTTCCTCCGCTGCGCCACGCTCTAAGAGGATGCAGTGGGTTATCTCTTTTAATTCGAAAGGCTTCTTCCTTTGAGTCAGGATGATCCTGCTCTCCCTTTTGGCGATGTCAACAATTTCACCAGGAGAAAGAGAAGGGTCGAAATGTATGTCAAAGCCCAGCGCCTGCATATATTCTGCCGTATCCCCTAAATCCGCATCAGCCACGAACTTTGTTCGGCGAAGGGGTCTTTTCCGCAGCCGGCTCACAGACTCAATGTTGAGACTCTCGAAGACCGGATAAACACTGACCCGGTCCCCCTCTCGGAGGAGATGTCCGAAATCTGCGGGTCTTCCGTTGACCAGAACAAGATCGACCATTGTGTGAGGCACGCCCAGAGCCTGGATCATCTCTTGGATTGTCACCTGACTCTCGAAGCTCACCCCAAACTCAGTCTTTCTCCTCTTCTGTGGAAGAAAGTCGTTCAGTTCCTCGTAGAAACGGAATCTCGCTTTCGACACCACCAGACCCCTCCCTCTTTCTGACTGTCTACCGCTCTTTCGCTCGCCCGAGGGCTATTGGGCTTTTGCGAGGATCCTGACGGGCACATTTTGAGGGGATGCCCCATGGGATGACCTCATTTACATTGGAGAAGAACATATTTCAAAATCGCTTTAAAAAGACTGGCGCTATGACTGATCTGCCCGTATGCCTCCTCCTGTGTCAACAGCCTTCCCTCGAGCTCGATCTTATACCCCAGCCTGAGGGATATGTTGGCAATCCGGGCTACCTCCTTTGCCAGAGCCTCTTCCGAATCAATGGTGATCGGATAGATCTTGATTTTCTGAAGGTTGTCCAACACCTCATCATTGATTATGCCATCTATCGATTCGTGATGTTCCCTGTTGAAAAGATTGTAGGCAATATTGTGGAGAGGTTGGGATAGATCGGCCACATAATGACAACAAAAGCCAAGGTGGTACTCACCGTATTTGCCCTTTCTCTTTTCCCTGATGGAATCCCTCACCGAAGCGATGATCGCCCCATAAAGATGACCGTTCAGGTCAATCTGGTTGTATTTGTCGACCTGAGAGAAGATGATTTCAGGAGTCACCACATTGCGGGGTCGGTTGTTCACATAATGGTTGTGGGCTTCGATCGCCCCGGCCTTCAGCTTAGCCATGTCTGCACCACAGGCGTTGTACCATTTGCGGTAACCGGCAGCTTTAGCCACGGCGATATGGGTCTCGTCATGCCAAGCAAAACATATCTCCGATGTTGTAAAGATGCAGATGAGTACAAGCCAAGCGTTGAGAATTCTAAGCCCCTTCATGATGTACTCCCTGGCTGAGAACGATTCAAGGTTAAGATTCTTGGCTTGGGATGACTGCTTCACCTTATGGGAATCCCTTAATTGACGTCTCGGAAATTGTATAACTTTTTAAAATTAATAGTAATTTTTGAGACCTGGCATTTTTGCCCCGCAGTCGAGACAAAATTTGGACCCTTCCTCAACCTCAAACTGACCTTTCAGGCATTTCATTCGGGCTGACAAATCCGGGCGATGCCACCTGAGCCTGATCCCACCATATGGCTGCTGTTTCAAAAGTCAAGGGCCGCCTCCGCAGCCACTTCCAAATTTTGTTTGGACTCGGGTTTCGGGAATTTGTTTAAGGATTTCATGGCGTTATCCCGGACCGAATCTACCTCACACGCCGCCCACTCGCCTTGTTTACCCGTAGCCTGCTGATATCCTACAGAAAATCGAATTCCCATGTCCTGTCCAGGTAGAGCCGTCTACAAAATTCATTCTGCACTGATCTGGGTCTAAAAAGAAAAAAATTCTTGACAACCCTGACCGGTTTGTTATGCTCTGAATACTTCTAGTATTATTTTATGTAATAAAAATATACTGCTAATATGCCCCTGGTATCATGAACTCTGAAATCTGTGAAACAATCAGAAAGCGTATCCTCTTCCTGGAATATGAGCCGGGCCAAATACTCAATGAAAAGGCGCTGGCCAAGGAATTTGGAGTAAGCAGGACGCCCCTGCGGGAGGCTTTGTCCCGCCTCGAATGGGAAAAGCTCGTAAAGATCCTGCCCCGGGCAGGAAGCGTTGTGACATCGGTTGAATTCCAGAAATTGCGGGACGTGTTTCAAATTCGCGTTAGTCTGGAAGGATTGGTTGCCAGATTGGCGGCCAGCCTCATATCTGAGGAAGACCTGACAGAGATGAAAAACATTTGTGAGGAATGCAAATCTCTTTTTGAAGATAGGAGCCCACAGCAATTGCTCCATATCGATATCAAATTCCGCGAGGTCCTGAATCGCGCCGCTGGTAACCCCATCCTGAAAGAGATTTCAGAATACCTCTACAATATGACTTTCAGGGTCTGGTATCTCGTTTTTGATCGGGTCGACTGGGCCTCCCTCGTAGAGGCGGAAATGCGAGAAATCGAGGAAACGATCACCATTCTCTCCCACAGAGATCCCCAGGAAGCGGAAGCATTCCGGCGCAATGTTATTATCAATTATGTAGAGCGAATCAAAAACAAATTCTAATTGCAATAAATTGGCTCGTAACCCCTTCACTAAGGAGCTTTGGCCCGGCTTGAGAGCGTAATGACATCATAGAGGATACCAAGAGCTCCGACTCCGGCCATCCGGTCTTACAAGCTGGGAAATCAGGATAAAGCTGTCTCAGAAAGATCGCTGAATCCAGAGGCGACTGGAGCTTTCAGCCACATGCGTCACGCGTGACCAGGATTGAGCATCGTTCTTCTCAGACCGGATCCCATCGACGTAAAAGGGTCACATCCTTCAGACCGGGGCCCCGTTTCAGGTTTACCGAAAGCCCAACCCGTAGATCGTTGCCAACCTCATTGAACGGTATACTCTAAATGGCAAAGGTGTTGTTAAAGAATATCACGA
>JASFTV010000092.1:0-11287 GCA_050050615.1 Desulfobacteraceae bacterium | reverse complement strand
GAAACTTGTACGACTTTGACCCCTTAAAAGATCAAATACCCTATGACCAGATGGAGGAAGTGGACAGATGGGCCTTGAATCGACTTCAAGAAATGAGTGAACGTATTCTCAGGGCTTATGACAACTTTGAATTTCATCCCGTTTTTCACGCCCTTCACAACTTCTGTGTCCTCGATCTGTCCTCATTCTATCTTGATATTATCAAAGACCGGTTGTACGTCTCGCCGGCAACGTCGCTGGCCAGGAAATCCGCCCAAAGCGCGATGCATGAAACCCTGGAGGTTCTTGTGAGGCTGATGGCTCCCATCCTCTCTTTCACAGCCGATGAGGTCTGGCAGCATCTCGGAGATGAAGGGCGACCCGCCAGTGTGCACATGGATCTCTTTATGCCCGTCAAAGACGAATATAAAGACCCTGTACTGGCAGCTCGGTGGGAAAACATCATGAAAGTTCGCAGGGAAGTGACCAAGGCTTTGGAGATTGCGAGAAAGGAGAAAAAGATCGGCCATTCTCTGGATGCATCCGTGACACTCGGCTTGCCGAGCGAACTGATGGGTCCGCTGGAGCCCTACCTGGAGCAACTCCGTTTCATATTCATCGTTTCATCGGTGCACATGGCGCCTTCAGAGCACGTTGATGGCGGTTATGAGAGCGAGGAGATACAAGGCCTGAAGGTGAAGGTAGTGCCCGACGAAAACTCAAAATGCGAACGCTGCTGGGTCCATGATCCCACGGTGGGCGGGAACAGCGAGCATCCGACGATCTGCTCGAGATGCCTCGACGCTCTGGTGGAAATGAGGTTTATCGGGAAGTGAAAAAGCTCCGCCGCCTACTCGCCTTGCCTGCACTGACCGTCGTTGTCCTGGATCAGATATCGAAACTCCTTGTTGTCTACACCCTTGATATCCATCAAAGCGTCCCTGTTGTCCACGGCTTTTTCAACCTCGTGCATGTGCGAAACCGGGGCATGGCCTTCGGCCTGTTGAATCGCCAAGGCATCGATTTCACTTTCTATTTTTTGATCGTTGCCACCATCGGAGCGATCGCTCTAATGCTCTTTTGGTTCAGCCGGCTGAAGCCAGAAGAACGCAGAATAGTATTCGGCCTCTCACTCATTATCGGAGGGGCCGTAGCAAACCTCATCGACCGAATAAGGCTACGGGAAGTGGTTGACTTTCTCGACTTCTATATCGGTTCTTACCACTGGCCAGCCTTTAACTTGGCCGATTCAGCAATAACTGTTGGGACCCTCTGGCTGGCTGTAAACATGATTTTTCAGCATTCGTCAAAGCAGAAAAGGCTCAGGGAAGAATAGCGGGTGCCTCACAGCCCGGGAGCCTTGTATGTCCAGTGAAGCATCAGGGCCCAATGACCGGGCTTCTAAAAGTCAGGCAACCCAGAAAGCATTTTATGAAAGGACAAAATCTCAGACATGTTTCCTGATCTATTCTCCATAGGCCCGCTCACCGTGCACACCTATGGCTTCTTTGTTGCTGTCGGTTTCACCGCTGCTCTCCTTCTAACGATCAAAATCGGCAAGGCCGAAGGCATGAAAGCGCAGCAGGTGATGGATATGGCCTTTATCATGATTCTTTGGGCCATTATTGGCTCAAGGCTGATGTATGTCCTGATCAATCTTGACTATTACAAGAATCACTTCCTGGATATATTCAAGGTATGGCAAGGGGGGCTTGTCTTTTCAGGGGGGCTCGTAGCTGTCGCTGTGGCTATGAGCTGGTACTTGAAGCACCATCACCTCTCCTTTTGGAAAACAGGTGATCTTTGGGCCCCTGGACTGGCCCTAGGCCAGGGCCTTGGGCGTATCGGCTGCTTCATGGCGGGTTGCTGCTACGGCAAACCAACGGATGTGTGGTGGGGCGTGGTTTTTTCCCACCCCAACTCTCTCGCACCCTTAAACATTCCCATTCACCCGACCCAGCTATACCACGCCTTAGGCGGTTTCATCATTTTCGGGGTGCTTCTGTTTATCCACGCCAGGAAGAAATTCGTGGGGCAGGTCTTCTTGTGGTATCTCATCCTACACAGTACCTCCCGCTTACTCATAGAGCGCTTTCGCGCTGATGAGCGGGGAATCATTCCAAATAGTGACATGGCCGTGACTCAACTGGTTGCGACCGTAATCTTAATCGCCTCGGTAGCTGCGCTCTTCTTTCTGAAGTCGCGCAAGCCAAAAGAACCTGCACGCTCCTGACTTGTAGCTTTTCAAATCCACCCAGTATCCTTCCTATCGAGAAGAAGAGATTCCTTGAACGCCATATGACAGGAATATATGATACCCCTGGTGTCCAAAATAAATCGAAAATATACTTCTAAGCGAGCTAAATGCCTGTTTTTACGGGATGCGCCACGGTTCCCGAAAATGAGGTTCCCATGGGTACCGAAGCGCGAGGCACCGATTCGTTTTTGGGCAGTCATGATATGATACAGGGGCCCAGATAGACGATGACACTCTGCAAATGAAGAAATTAGAGCCTCAGCTTGATCACATGGACAAGCCCTGTATCCCTCTCTTTCAATTGCAGTCGCAGCTCTATGGCTGAAGGGGCTTCACCAGGAAAGAAAAGGAACCCGAAGGTTAGGCTCTTGGGATCGACAGCTTTGTTTTGCAAAGACTTGCGTCTCAAATCATCCATGACGGTCCTTCGGGCATCATCAGAGCCATATCCTTTGGCACCACCCAGGGTCGCTCCAGCAGCAGCGCCAACAGCTGCCCCTTTCCCCGCAGCGGAAGCCACATTCTCCCCTTGAACGATACCGACAGCTGCTCCGATCACCGCACCCGCAGCAGCACCCAAGAAGCTGTGGTAGGCGCCTTCCTTGAAAATCTGCTTTGTTTGGGCATACTTTGATGCTCTTTCATAGGCTGTCTTGCTGTCTAGAAGGGGCCATAAGTTGCCAGTCTTATCCTCCAAGAATGTTTGACCGGCATTGATTTCCAGGGGGTGAGAGCCTTGGTTATCAAAGATAACCTGCACGGGCAGCATGCCAGCCGCGCGAACATCAAAGCTGAAGGCCTCTTTAGCCTCGTCACGATCCGCAAAAGCTTGAGCCGCGACCACAGCACCTGACACCTGTGTGGCATTGGGATAGGCCCCAGGTCTCTTAAACGGTAAAGGTTTCGCTTCATAGCTGGTGGCGCACCCCGCCAAGAAAACGACAACGATGGCAACCACGAACCAACTCATCTTCTTTTCCGTCATGTCTCCTCCTTCATGGACGTGGCCAAAAGCGTTGCTTAACCCCATCCTTTTATTTGATGAAATTAGCTGCTTTTCGAAGTATAGAAATATTTGTTTCCTTTGTAAATGAATTGCGAATCGTCTTTTCGCATTCTCTGACACCGGTCCGGCAATCCCTGAACAGAGCTTATTCGGACGCGGTATACGAATGGTGACAGGCGCTTGACTTTATAATTGAAGTTCCCTAACCTGACACCGTATCGGCCTTTGAGTGACCCATACGCCAGTGATCAGAAGCATTTTGTCTTTGTGCCGTCCATTTCCGCAGCAAAAAACCCATTCTCCTTCACCCTAGGACGGACATACGGATACGGATGCTGCCTTTCACAACGCTTCCGCGGATGAACCTCATCTTCGCTCTTGAGGTTGATGCCGCGCCCCGGTAGCACGGCGATCCTATTTCCTGGGAATCAGTTGGCCATGCATTTCCTTGACGAACGATTGCTGATTAAAACAAGAGAGTTCCTTGGGGCTTGTCTGTCATCACAGGGCATGCAAAGTGAACGCCCGATTATCATAGCCTATCATGGTGATGGGGACGGTTGCTGCGCTGCCTATTTCATGCAAAGGTATGTGAGGCGTCCACCCCTTTTTTACTGGGTCTCCACGCCTGACTTTGATTTCGTGAAAGCTGAGCACTATCTAACCAAACAAAACCCGCTCCTTATGATATTCTTGGACATGCCTGTCTACAACAGACCTGAAATGATAGAGAGGCTCAGCACGCAGGGAAAGGTCTTCATCTACGACCATCATTATCCTGGGATATGTGATGCGTTCCAAAGCAATGACAATGTGTTTTATGTCAACCCGGTCATTGATCATGAGGGCAAGGCTTTTCCAACAGCCTTGTTCGGATGGGAGATCCTCACTGAAAAGGCGGCCTTTGACAAGGAGGTCCTGTTTATGGGGCTCTACACTGAGACCTGGCTTCAGGAGATCCCCCTTTTTGAAGAATTTGGGGCACCCTCTCAGGATTGTCTCAAAGAGGTCGCTAAGCGGATCCACGCCAGTTTTCTTATGCAAGATACAGGCACGGACCATTATGCGTTGAACTTTCTTCTCAAGGCAAGCAACGGCGGCACGATCATAGGCAAACAACCGCAGGAGATAAGAGAGTATTATATCCTGGAAAATATCCATGGGTTGATTCAACATGAGAAAGGCTGGCTCATAAGGAGGCTGTCGGCGGATATAAGAAGCCTGGTCAACCCCAAATTCATCCTGAAGAAGATAGATAGCAAGATGCGCCTAAGCGGTCTGATAGCATCTGAACTCAGATGGAAACACCCCCGTCTGGTCGTTGGAATCTGGCAAAGGTGGAAGGAGAGATTTATCTGTGAATTGAGAAGAGGCCAGGAATGCGAGGTAAATCTCGCTTCCCTCGTAGAACGAGTCAAGTCTGAGGTCCCGCTCAAGACGGGCGGCGGTCACCCTGCGGCAGCTGCCTTTACAGGTGAAGAGGATCATTTTTTTGAGGCCCTTCAGAGAATCAAAATTCATATCACGGAAGCAGGGCACGCTTGATCAACCCCTCAGCCAGCTTTCGGGTTTGGTCGAGGCTGATCCTTACTCGATCCACAAGGTCTTTAATCGTTCCCATGTATTCTGACAATCCCTCATCATGGCCGTGATGGTAGGCCGTCCATAACCGCCATAGTCTAGTACCTAACTCATTTCAGTCTTGATGCGTAAATGAGACGGTGGATTTTGCCGCCCCTGGATAATTTCTCTCATTTTGTGATACTGAAAAGAAAAATCCTGTTGACAACGAACCGCCGCTATACCAATGATAAAGTTCACATTTCTCCAAAATCATCCTTGTCCAAAAACGAATCAGTGCTTGGTGCGAGTCATGGGGGGTCTCTTTTCAAAAAGAAGGGCATCGAGGATCAGTTATGCAAAAAGGGGTGGCAAAGGCGGGCGGAGCACCTTCGATGTCAATTCCACGGAGCTACTTCCATGGCGATTCCCGGGAGGCTCTCCGCCCTGCCTGTCCCGCCCCTGCGGGGCCTCACCCATGGTCAAATGCTGAAGGAGGTCTAGATGATGCACGCACCTGGAACAAAGGTCAAGATGACCAAAGGATATAAGGGGATAGAGGGCCAGATCACTCAGAAAACAAATTCTGAATTTGAATTCTATATCATAGCCTTGGATAACGGCATCAACATCGTTGCTGGTCCATCGGCGTTTACTGAGACGGAGCCATCTGAAGGCGTGAACACGAAAAGCCGCTCCTAGGTCGTCTCACACCGCTTCTCATTTGTAACGCCATGGTATGGACCGGAAGTGTCTGCATGGGCTGCCCTCTCCTCAGGAAACCCGTTTCCCGGGGAAAGCTAGCCCGCCTTGACGGTAATCTTTCGGGGTTTGACCGCCTCTGCCTTTGGCAGAGCGACGCGTAAAACGCCGTTTTTCATGCTTGCTTGAATTTTTCCCTGATCAATGACGCTGGACAGGGTGAATTTCCTCAGGTAATTTCCTGAGTCATATTCTTTATAAATAATGGAAGCATCCGGTTTTGCCGACCTCACCCGGCCGGAAATGGTGAGTTCATTATCTTTGAGATAGATCTCCACACCCTCACTGCTTACGCCCGGCATGTCAGCGATGAGCACTAGGGCTTCACTGTTCTCAAGAATATCGACAGCAGGCGCGAAAACGGGGCCTTCATGGGTCAACTCCCCTTTTACCTCCGCTTCCTTTTTGTCCGTGACTTGAAGCTCTTTGTTATCCAACATAAATCACCCCCTACTCCACCTTTATTTCCACCTTTCTCGGTCGAACCTCTTCTGCCTTGGGCATCACGACCATTAAGACCCCATCTTTGCTCTCGGCATGGGCTTTGTCTGCGGCGATGCGCACGGGCAAAGAAATCTTCCGATTGAAAGCACCCTCTTCTCTTTCTTTGCGATGATAGCTCACCGCTTCTGCTTCAGGAGCTATCTTGCGGACGCCCTTAATGGCAAGACTCTCTTCCTCTACCGTAATATCAACGTCCTTAGCTTCAACGCCAGGGAGTTCTGCAGTGACGTAGATCATATGATCATCTTCCCACACATTGACTCCGGGGAATAGATGCGGTTTTGCACCGTAAGGCCTTTTTCCAAAAAAACTCTCGTAAAGCCGATTGACCTCGTCTTGAAGACGGTTTAACTCTTTGAACTCTCTAAATTGCTCGTAGAAAGGACCCCTCCACCTGAATATTGCCATAATACCACCTCCCTTAGGAAAAAGCCTAAGTGCCCCGTCGCTCGGACGGAGAGGTAAATTCTTGAACCTCGAAGCAGCGCTTCCACACTTATATGTGTAGTATGGAAAAATATTAATCCTTTTTTTACACCTGTCAAGCTGTGTAACATATTCATTTCAGGCGTGATCGGAAACGATCAATCCCCATAGACAATCTCGGATAATGAGCCCCCTTTGCCCTTTGAGAAACCCACATGACCTGTTCTCATGACGCATGATCTTTCCATGCATCTCACAGGACTATGTGCTCGCGATATTGCAAAAGCACCATCTTCTCTGCAGACCCACACGCGTAACCGCCTCTGAACAGTGGGCGTCGACCGAAAACCTCTTGACATTTGTCAGTAATTTCTGTAATTTAGTATAAATACTTTTTTGGGTAGGGTGCTATGAGGAATCAAATAATGGTGAAAAAAGGTTTTATCGTTTTGGCGTTTTCGGTTCTTATCTCTTTTCTTATGAATCCTTCCTTCATTGGGGCACAACCTCTCACCCACACGGTCGTAAAAGGAGATACCTTGTGGGACCTCTGTGAAAAATACTATGGTGACCCTGATCTCTGGCCCAAACTGTGGGAGATGAATCCTTTTGTCACCAACCCCCATCTCCTCAAACCCGGAGATGTCATCACCCTGTTGGAAATAGAACCTTTAAAGAAACCCAAACCGCCCCTAAAGCCTGTCCCGGAAATTTCCAAGCCAGTCCTTCCCGTCATGAAGGGCGTTGATGTTTCCACCTTCACCGATGTGAGGGCGCTCGGATACCTCTCCCCTTTCAAAGTGAAACCGTTGGGTTACATCCGTTCTTCTGATAGCGCTAGAATGCTCATGTTCAAGGGAGATACGGCCTTTGTCGATTTTGGAGAAAGGGAAGATATCAAGGTTGGCGATGAGTATGACATTGCTAAATCCTCTCCTTTGCTGAAACACCCCCTCACCGAACTGAATTTGGGATATGCCATCGCTGTGCATGGCAGGCTGGTCATTAAAGAGCGTTTGAAAAAACCCTACTATCGCGCAGAGATCGTCGAGTCGTTCATAGACATCAGCGTTGGAGATATGGTCATCCCTTATGAGCCGATATCACCTTGTATTCAACCCGTATCGACGGCGCAAAGATTGTATGGCAATATTGTGGCCACAAAGAATCAGTCAAAAGTCCTCGGTCAGCATTCTGTTGTCTATCTTGACAGCGGTTTCAACGACGGGATCCAGCGAGGTTATGTTTTCGAGGCGATAAGGGTCACCAAGGTGCCCTCTCTTGACCTCAAAACCGCCACGTGGGAAGAGATCAAGGATAGCATCGTGAAGAATCTACCAAAGGAGCAATATCTGGTTGGTCTTTGGAAAAGGTTGACCGAAGGAAAAGCTATCTATGAAACACCCGTCGGAAAGATCATGGTCGTCGAAACAAGACCATATACGGCCACGGCCATCGTCCTTTCCTCTGTCGAGGAATTGTCCAACGGTGCTTTCATCCAAGGTACATCGTGGCTGGAAACCCCTGACTACCTTGCCGACATGCCCTCCTGTACCATAGAGTGACCACCCCACTTTGAAGGACAGCAGAAGAAAAAGCTTGACTATCCTCAGTCTCTCTGTTTTATACTCCCGCCATCTTCGCAGTGAAGCTCCTACGTCCAAAGGACGCGGTTTTTGTAACCTCGCCAATGCGGGGCTATGAAGGGCGAGTCCACGCAAAGACGAGTTAACCGTTGACGAAAAATCATGCAAAGCCGTAGCTCAGACAAAAAATCTCAATGGCTCGCCTTACATCTGGTTCCAGGTCTGGGCAGCATCGCCTTCAAAAACCTGCTGGAAAGATTCGGGAGCCCGAAAGACATATTTCATGCAAACATGTCTGACTTGATGGAAGTGGAGGGTCTTCGTAAGGAGGTCGCCCACAACATTGTGAAAAGAAAGTATACGGCAGATCCTGCAAAGGTGTTAAGAGCGCTTGAACGTTGTAATGCACGGATGATTACCTATTTAGATCCAACCTACCCTCTTGCTCTGAAAGAGATCCATGATCCCCCCATGCTGCTGTATGTCAAGGGCAGAGATATCTCCCAGAAAGCGACATTCATTGCCATAGTAGGCTCAAGAAACCCAACGCATTACGGACTTAAGGCGGCTGAAAAAATAGGACAAGGGCTCGCAAGACGGGGATTGGGGGTGGTGAGTGGTATGGCCCGAGGCATCGATTCTGCTGCACACTGGGGTTGCCTCGGCGGCCGGGGGTTTACCGTAGCGGTCTTAGGGACCGGCATCGATGCCATCTATCCGGCCTCTAACAAGAAGCTCTTTGATCATATCACCCAGAACGGAGCGGTTGTCTCTGAATTTCCATTGGGCACACCCCCTGAACCAAGAAACTTCCCGATCCGGAACCGAATCATAAGTGGAATGAGCAGGAGCGTTGTCGTTGTGGAAGCAACGATGAGGAGTGGCTCTTTGATCACAGCCTCCCTAGCCCTTGAACAGGGTCGTGACGTCTTTGCGGTCCCCGGGAGTATCAATTCATTCAAGAGCGCTGGCTGTCATTTTCTGATTAAACAGGGCGCTCAACTCATCGAAAATTCAGATGATATTTTGGATGGATTAGGACTGAATTATGCTCACGCACCCAAAAGGGATACCTTTAAAGAAGAGGCCCTCCCTCCCATGGAGGAATTTGAGAAAACAATCTATGATATCATTGGTGATTACCCGCTTCACATCGACCAAATTGCCAGGGCCGGGAATATGGAACCGGCCGAGGTGTCCAGTGTGTTGACAAGAATGGAGTTGAAGGGCATCATACGGCAGCTTCCGGGAAAGATGTTTGTTCGGTAGAGAGGCGTTAAACTGAAGAAACCCGAATCTATTGTAACATTTTAGCCCCATGGCCAGCACCGCGGAATTTTCATACGGCTAAACTGTGACAACCTATTGACTTGTTGGAGAAATGCCCAAGAAAAAAACGACAACACGAAGCAAGCGAGTCATCTCAGTACCAGACACGACAGGGAAACAGTTGGTGATTGTCGAGTCACCGGCTAAGGCACGAACCCTCAATAAATACCTTGGCCCCCAGTACGTGGTCATGGCTTCAGTAGGACATGTGCGAGACCTGCCGGACAAGAATCCCAAAGGGGTCAAAGACCCTGTGCCAGGCGTGGATATCGATCGCGATTTCAAACCCACCTACCAAGTTATCAAAGGCAAAACAAAGACGGTGACCGAGCTCAAAGAGGCAGCCAGGAAAGCTACGGGCATCTGGCTAGCAACGGACTTGGACCGTGAAGGAGAGGCGATCGCTTGGCATTTGTCAGAAGCGCTTAAGGTCAAGCGGCAAGACGCAAAGCGCGTTGTATTCAATGCCATTACCAAAAGCGAAGTGCAGAAAGCGTTTCAAAGCCCCCGTATGATTGACATGGACAAGGTCAACGCACAGCAGGCCAGGCGCATCCTAGACCGAATCGTGGGATATCAAGTCTCACCGTTGTTGTGGAAAAAAGTTGCAGGCGGGTTGAGCGCCGGTCGTGTACAATCGGTAGCGGTGAGACTCGTGGTGGAGCGCGAGCGAGACATAGAGACCTTTGTCCCGGAGGAGTACTGGAAAGTGATGGGTTATTTTACCATTGACCTGGAAAATGTCCTATCACTGGCCGAGGCGTGGGCCACGTGGCTAAACGAGCCTTCACAAAAGAGAAATGGCCGGAAATCCGTCACTCGTTCGGCCCATGAAAAGAACAGCTGGTTGTCCCGGCACAAAAGTCTGGCCGCAGAACTCATAGAGACCGACGGCAGTAAGTTCGAAGCGAAGGAGATGAAAACAGCGTTGGCAGCTGCTGAGCGCGCCGGCTTTCAACTCGAGAAAACATTAGAAAAAGATAGCTCGAAAGCCAAAGGATCTGACCAGCGTACCATCCGATTGCAGGGTCGGACAGCCGGTGGGCCAGTCTGGCGGGTAAAGTCCGTTCAGACAAAAAGGACGAAAAGCCGTCCCAACCCACCTTTCATTACCAGCACCCTGCAGCAGTCAGCCGCGAATCAGTTCGATTTCACCGCTCAGTATACCATGAACATTGCCCAAGCCCTCTACGAAGGCTTACCCATCCAAGGCATGGGCTCTGTCGGTCTTATCACATACATGAGAACAGATTCGACGCATCTATCCGCCGAAGCGGTCAATGCGGCGCGGGATTACATTGCGTCGCATTTCGGCGACCCCTACCTCCCACCAAAGGCTAACGTGTTTCCAACTTCCAACAAAGCCGCGCAGGAGGCACACGAAGCGATCCGCCCGACCGACGTCAGGCTGACACCGGAGCGGCTCCGTTCATCGCTCAAGGAGCAACACTACAAACTATACAAGCTGATCTGGGAGCGGTTCGTGGCTTGTCAGATGGCGGATGCTGATTGGGATTACACAACCGTTTTGATCGCAGGCATTGATGAGCACGGAAACCTGGTCTTCCGCGCCACCGGTCGAGTACTTGTCTTCGATGGATACTACAAAGTCGCGGGCGTGCCCAGTGCCTCGGACGAAGCGGTATTACCCCCGATGGCCGAAAATCAAATACTGGCAGCCTTTCAGATCGATCCAATACAAAACTTCACATCACCACCACCCCGATATACGGAAGCCTCACTGGTAAGGAAGCTTGAATCCGAAGGCATTGGCCGGCCCAGCACTTATGCCCAGATTATCCAGGTCATCCAGATGCGCAAATATGTAGAAAGAATCCGAAACCGATTTCACGCGACTGATCTGGGGAAGGTGGTTAC
>JASFTV010000091.1:0-11351 GCA_050050615.1 Desulfobacteraceae bacterium | reverse complement strand
CTTTTTCATCAAATCCTCACGAAGTGGCAAGGGGCCAAACGCAAAAGATATCCTAACCTTCTACCTAAGAATGATCAATCCTGATTTGATTCCTTGCCCACGGTGTGCAGCATGCTTTCGACCTTGCCGGTGTCGGCTGGATATCCAGGTTGATATCATCCACCGCGCAGAGGTCACCAAAATATCTGGTCAGATTTTCAACATGAATCATGCCTCACTCCTTGTGGCAAATTATCTTATCGCACTGGAATCCAAAATAAATCAAAACCTGGGGTTTCCACCATGTAAGCGCCTGTTTTTACACGGTGCCCATGCTGTCCGCAATTCAGGTTCCCATGAGCACCGAGCCGCGAGTCATGGGGATCTCTTTTCAAAAACGAAACGCCGGTGCCCGATAATCAGCATTTGACCATGGGTGAGGCGGGCGGAAGGCCTCCTGGGAATCGCCATGGAAGTACTTCCGTGGAATTGGCTGCCAAGGTGCTCCGCCCGCCTTCGCTGCCCCCGTTCGCATAGCCCTTCCCGCATTCCCTTGGTTTTTGAAAAGAGACCCCCGTGACTCGCACGAAGCACCGATTCGTTTTTGGACAAGCATAATCTTGTCTATAACCTCAACTCACGGGAGCATGAAATAATCTTTTCTTAAACAAAAAAAAGATCCTCATTGCTGAGAATCGCAGCACTGTATTGGCCTCCCCTTACCGGTTCCGGCTCTTTTCAATATGAAGGGTTCTTCAGTTCCTTACTGTTGCGTTACGCGAAAAACCTCCTCAATGGTTGTGATACCCTCCAACACCTTCTGCGCACCGTCCTGGCGAAGGGCAACCATGCCCTGCTCGACAGCCAGCCTCTTTATGGCGTTCGCATCCGAGGTCTTGAGAATGAGATTGTTTAGCGCGTCGCCGAGCATCATCATCTCGAATATTCCGGTTCTTCCCCTGTATCCGGTTTTGAGACATGAAGAGCATCCTATACCCCGATAAACATTGCCTTCGCCCACCATCTCCGGGATAATCCCGATGTTCTGCAGGGATTCCCTGTCCGGACTGTATGCTTCCTTGCAGTTGTTGCAAAGGGTACGCACCAGTCTCTGGGCCAAAATGGCGATCACCGATGAGGTGACCAAAAAAGGCTCTATGCCCATGTCTATGAGGCGTGTGACCGCGCTGGCCGAGTCATTGGTATGGAGGGTGGAAAACACGAGATGGCCCGTCAGGGCTGACTGGATGGCGATCTCAGCGGTCTCCAGGTCCCGTATCTCACCCACCAGAATCACGTCAGGGTCCTGGCGCACGATGGAACGCAGACCATTGGCAAAGGTGAGGTCTATTTTGGGATTGACTTGAATCTGCCCAATCCCTTCGAGCTGATATTCAATAGGGTCTTCTATGGTAATAATATTGATATCCGTGGTATTGATCGTGGAAAGGGCCGCATATAGGGTAGTCGTCTTCCCACTGCCGGTGGGGCCCGTGACCAGAATAATGCCGTGGGGAGATCGGATGAGATTGTCAAACTCCTTCAACCGTTCCCTTGGCATGCCGAGGTCGGAAACCTTGAGCAGAATGCTCGTCTTGTCAAGCAATCGCAAGACCACGCGCTCGCCAAAGGCTGTAGGAATGGTCGACACGCGAATGTCTATGTTTTTGTCTCCAATCTTGACCTCAATCCTACCGTCCTGGGGAAGCCTTTTCTCAGCGATGTTCATCTTGGCCATGATCTTGATCCGTGAGCTGAGCGCCGATTGAATGTGCTTTGGAGGGGAGAGCATGTCATACAAGATCCCGTCCACGCGGTAGCGAACCTTGAGCCTGTTTTGAGCGGGTTCAATGTGGATATCACTGGCCCGATCCTTCACGGCCTGGGAAAGCATCAGGTTGACCAACTTGATGATAGGGGCATCGCTGGTATCGTCCAGCAGGTCACCGGTCTCTTCAATTTCGGAGATGATCAGGTCGGTATCTTCCTCGTGCATCCCTTGAATGACTTGCTCAGCAGAAGTATCACGCATGTCGTAAGCGAAATTGATGGTTGAAAGGATCGCTGACTGGGTGGCGAGCACAACCTCTGTCCCGTCCAGAGCAAGGAGTAGACGCAGATCATCCATGGGCTGAAAAAGGAGAGGATCATTGGCGGCCAGAAAAGCCGTATGAGAGGTTATGATCGGTACCATTTTGTATTTTTTGAGGAACTGAATGGGGACCCGTTCCGTAAAATCGATGCTCAGGTCTTCGAGGGGCAGGTCGGGCAAAAAGCGAAGGCCGAACTGCAAACTTAATCCCTCTAAGAGATGGCCCTCCGAAATGGCCTTCATTCGGATCAGGATCTCTCCGATTCGCCCGCCTTTCTCTTCCTGGACTTTCAAAGCCTCTTCGAGCGTTTCTTCTGAGAGGCCGCAAGTCTCTTTTAGTATTTCACCAATAAGTCTCATGATAGGAGGTTCTCGCTCTTGATTTCCGGGTCGGTAAAGACCCTATTTTCCTTCTTCCCCTTCTCCACGCAATGATGGGAGCAGCCGCCTATGAAATCGGGAAGCCCTTTCCCAAATTTTCGCTTCCGCTTAGAGCATTTTTCCGGCATTCCAATTCTTCCAATATTCCAAACTATTTCCGTACCCCTTGGAGCCTTTCAAGGTTGTCCCTGGCTATATCCACAATTCTTTGTCCCTTTCTCTCTGGATCGGTAGACGTCACCGCAACAGCATCAGGGTTCAAAGAGATGACCCTCTCATACATCTTGATCGCCTCACCCCTCTTTCCTTCCGCCTCGTAAACAACCCCCATGTTGAGGAGTGCATAAGGATTTTCAGGATTGATCTCGAGCGCCTTCAAAAAGTGTTCTTTGGCTTTGTCATACTCTTTTGCTTCGAGGTACGCATATCCTAGTTCGGACAGCCGTACATCATCTCCCGACTCCCTTCTTCCCTCATACAGCTTGATAGCGCCTTCCTGAACTCTATCAATCTCCTCTTTCTTTTCCTGATAGACGGCGTCTGCTTCCGCAGGGGTTTCAATGATATGGGGAGTCAGGAATATATAGAGGTTGGTTCTGCGTTCGGTGTCGGATACCGACTTAAAGAACCACCCGAACCCTGGGATGGTCCCGAGGCAGGGTGTCATCGTCGTCCCCTCAGTCAGTGTATCGTCAATCAGCCCGCCGATCACCACGGTATTGCCGTCTTTGATGATGACTGTGGTCCTGGCAGTGCGTTTCAAAGTCGTGGGTAGCCCTTGCACGGACTCTTCCTCGACCACTTGGCTTACCTCTTGGGATATCTTGAGACGCACGAATCTTTCCTGATTGATCTGCGGCGTAATATTAAGGGTAACCCCCACGTCCCTGTATTCAAAACTGGAAAATTCTCTTCCGGTCACCTCGGTGGTTGTCTCAACGCGCGTTTGAAAAGGGATGTTCTTTGCAACCACGATCTCTGCCTCTTCGTTGTCTGTCGTCATAATCTGAGGCGTAGATAGAATGTGCACACCAGACTCAGTCTGCACCGCCTTTATCACTGCTGTCAGGCTCGAGAACTCGATGCCCCCTATTGTGATGATGTCCCCGAGAACGCCGAAGGAAAACCCTTTACCAATGGGGACGAGCGTCTCCCCCTTTCTAAAAGTTCCAAAAGCGGCAACCTCCCTGCCATCATGACTTCCAATCGGCTCTGCGGCCTGCCATTCCACGCCAAGATCGAAGTCCTTGTTTATGTCCACCTCCATGAAAAGAGCCTCGATGTAAACCATTCGCCGGGCGATATCTAGCTTCTTGATGACCTCTTCCAGGACCATGAAATCGTCCTTACTGGCGGTGATGACCAAGGAATTGGTCGCCTTATCGGCGACGATCTGGAGTTCCTTGGAAACGATCGGCGCCTTTCCCTTCGCAGCCCCTTTTACCTCTTTGGTGGGAATGGCCATCAGAACCTTGGCAAGCTCTTCGGCATTGGCATTCTGAAGGTAATAGACATGGATGTCCCCTTCACCCCGGGGCGTTTCCTTATCCAAGAGCTCTATGAGCTGTCTGATTCTGAAGGTGTCATCTTCAGAGGCCAGTATAATCAGGACATTGGTCCTGTCGTCAGGGACCACTTTGATCAAAGGCTCTGCGGCTGCACCTTTCGCAGGTCGCTTCACCCGTCTCTGAAAAACTTCGTTCAGGGATTTTCCCATAACCGATGCCGTTGCATATTTGAGGGGAACCACCGATATCTCTTCACCTATCCCCTCCACGTCAATCGCCTCCACAATCTGTAGCAGGCGCCCGATGTTGGAAAGCACGTCGGTCACGATCAACATGCCCGTCGGAGGATAGGGTACGATCACGCTGCTCTTGGAAATCAAGGGAGCAAAGAGCTTGCTCAGATTGCTTGGATCCGCGTACTTGAGGGGGATCAGTTGTGTGACAATTTTGTCCTCCGGGCTGATCGGCTCCGGTCGAACCCGTGTTTCAACATCCTTGGATCGGGCTGCAACGGCCGGCACAATCTTGATGATATCCCCCGCGGGCACCGTGGTAAAGCCATGCACCTCCAGGACGGATTCAAAGACCTTGTAGGCCTCTTCGACCGTGATCTTCCTGGGAGAAATAATCGTCACCTTTCCCTTGACCCTTTGATCGATGACAAAGTTCTTGCCTGTCAGTTCACTGATGAACTTGACAAAAAGACGGATATCCACATCGTCGAAATCAATGGTGACATAGCGAATATCCTCCTCTTGTGTCGTGGCCGGCGCTTGCGTCTTTGGCGGGGCCGCGCTTTTTGGTTTGGCCTCTTCTTTGGTTGCGCGCGGTGCAGGCTGAACCGGGGCTCTCGTTGGACGCTTCACCGGACTGGGTCTTTTGACTCCGGGGCTCACCTCGGGACTGGTCTCGGTGACCCCTTCCTCTCCTGCCACACGCGCACCCAGAACCATCGAAGGGCCCGTAAGCACCCACAGCCCTATCCAAAAAAAGCAAAAGATAGATCGCATTATCTTATCCATGGTCATCCCGATGATGGATTTTTGCAACGCCTTTTTGTCCACATATTGGCCTGCCCTCCTGCAATATGTCTCTAGCCGTCTTCATAGGCAAAGATCTTAACATTCATCCGCCGAGGGCGGATTAATGTCAAGCCCGCCCTGGCGCGATAGCACGAGCCCGTCAATTGTCTCTCTGCTATGAGGCAATTTGACCAGGCAAAATATCTCGGTTAGTGCCAGGTCTGGGCCAGGGTTTTTGGCGGTGCGGGGATGGCCTCTCCCCTCAAGGCGATATCTCAAAAAAGATCCCATTGGCCCATCAGAGCATGACGCCATCACGCCAGTGCGCCATGTTATTTCCCCTGCTTCATTCCTCCCACGATCGCTTCAAACTCAGGCATCTTGCGCAGGTTTCCCAGATCCCTGTCCTTTCTTGCCCATTCCTTGGCCATACCATCCAGAGAAACAGCCTTTTCTAGATGCGCCAGGCCCTGTCCCAGTTCGCCCTTCAAAGAATAAAGGCATGCCAGATTGTAATAAGGGTCCACAGATCTAGGTCTCAGGCGGATCGCCTTCTCAAAGTTCGCTTGGGCGGCACGAAAGTCTTTATTATGTAAATAGAGCACGCCTAGATTATTTAACGCATCCACGTGACCCGGATCCGTTCTGAGTGTTTCTTGATACAACATCCTCGCCTTTTCCAGGCGTCCTATCCGATGTAAATGCTTGGCCTTGTCATAAAATGCCTGCGCATCCTTTACGGCTTTGGGTCGGGTCGCTGGCGCAGGCTTCGGAGGCTCGTTTTCAGATACTGTCTGAATCTGTGTGGGTGATAAATCCAACCATGAAAAAGAGATAAGCGCAAGTAGAACGAGCCCGATAACGGACAAAGCGCCCAGAAAGACCCTCTTGCCTAAGGGTGCCCCTTCTTTTCGTAGGGCCGTAGCGATACCGCCGTATGTCAGGGAACGGGCATCTCTTTGCTTTTGGGCCTTTTTCAAGGCTTCATTGATATGGCTCATTGAAAAGTCCGATCCTCAATCTCTTTCATCTTCGTGTTTCAACCCGGCAACACATCCAAGAAGACACCAGCAAACTGTCTCAGTCCGCCACCTGAAACAACAGGGACATGGTCTGAGGTCCCACAATACCATCGGCACTCAAGCCGAGGTTCCGCTGGAACTTTAGCACTGCCTGCAATGTTTTCTCATCATAAGTCCCTGTCTCCTCGACGAGATAACCTCTTTCAATGAGCACCCTTTGAACCCATGAAACCTCAGGGGTACTCATGCCTTTGCTTAGATGGAGGTACTTGTTTTCAAGGGGATAGACACACGAGACCTTTTGACCCCAATGGTTGAGAATGAAATCCCTGGATACCTTGCGACTTTTCCCTTCTGTGTCTTGGGCAATCGCCCCCTCCTTCGTGACCTCTCGAATCAAGAGGTAGTGTGGCGTTTTTTCGACGGGCCCGGACAGATTAATTCGGAAAGGTTTTCTGAACATGACATAGTACTCCGGGTCCACATCGAACGAAACCAGTGTAAGCGGCTCATCCAGGTGGACCCCCTGCCCCTTCTGCTCTACCCGCTTCCTAAAAAGACCGAATAGGGCTGCAAGGCTGGTCTCTTCATCCAAAAACAGAGATGCCTCTTTCTTTGTGGGCTTTGGTGGAGGAATGCTCGCCTTAACCACCCTTTCCACCTGAACCTTCTTTTCCTCCTCTGAAAAAATCCCCAGTATGTTTTCTTTTGAACTCCACCCAGCAAATCCAGCGACCAAAATCAACAAAAACAAGAGCAAAGAAAAGGAAAGAAAGTTTCTCCACGACCAGTCCTTGACAAGCGGCTCCCTCGTCCCATTGCCATGGAGTTCCTGGACAGCGCTCCCAGCCATGTCTTTGGTGATGGTATGTTTTTCCCTGGCATAGGCAATAAGCAGAGCTCGGTCGCAGACAGCGTTGATCCGCCTCGGATTCCCTTTTGAATAGCTGTATACTTTCCTGAAGGCACCTTTCGTGAACCTCAGGTTCCCCATACCTCCGGCGATCACCAAACGGTGTGCCACATATCCCTGGATATCCTTGGAGTCCAGAGGTTTCAGCTCGTATCGGACCGTGATCCGTTCATCGAGCTGTCGTATGGCGGGTGCTGCAAGCAGTTCCTTTAACTCGGATTGCCCCACAAGCACGATCTGGAGCAATTTCTCCCTTTCTGTTTCCAGATTGGAGAGCATCCGGATCTGCTCAAGCACGTTATGAGAAAGATTTTGGGCTTCATCGATTAGAAGGACTGCGTTGCCTCCTTGGCTAAACGTCTCAATCAGGAATCCGTTCAGGGTATCAATATAGTCCTTTTTGCTTCTCGGGCCTGAACCCATGTCAATGCCGAATTCCTGATTGATGGTCTTTAGAAGCTCCATGTCGGAGATGAAGGCATTGAATATAAGAGCGCTCTTTGTGGACCCATCCAAATGGCTCAGGAGCGCTCGGCACAGGGTGGTCTTCCCGGTGCCGATCCCGCCTGTAATCGTGATAAAGCCCTTTCTTTCGTTGATCCCGTACAGAAGATGGTCGAGAGCCTCTTTATGGTAAGGACTCAGAAAGAGGTATCGGGGATCCGGGGTTAGATTGAACGGATTTTCACTCAATCCAAAAAAAGTAGTATACATCGCCCTATTCAAATACGTATCTTAAGGTTTTCTCCCGACCTCTTCGCTTTATCTTGAGCGAAATCGGTGATCCTGATTCCAGTTTCTTGTAAACAGAAATAATATCGGCAGGGCTCTGAATCGAACGGCCATCGACGCCCTGGACGATGTCCCCATTGCGCAAACCCAATTTCGAAAAAATTGAGCCTCTTCTTATCCTGTGGATGGCCAACCCCTCCGCTTTGCCGTCTCTGAAATATGGCCTGATCCGTACTTGCGACAATAGGGTGTTCACATTCTGAAGGGAGCTCTCCAGTTCAGAGCGGTTGAGGGTGATCATACCCTCTGCTAAAGGTTCAGAGGGCCTTGAGGGCACTCCGCCCTTTCGCCTTTCTGAGGAAGACTCTTCCATGGTGAGGATTTCATCCCTATCGCCAACCTTCAAAATGACCTTTCCTCTCAAGATCATCTTGACGATGGCATTCTGGACGCTGTCTCCTATTCTATAAAGCCCGTCTTTGTTTCGATTCGTTTCTCTGATTACCGCTACAGCGCTTTCGGGGTCCCCTGCCACTGTCCCTAACAGGGCAATTTTCAAAGAAGTGGGTTCAAGCGATTCAATCTCTGGCGTCTTAAGTGCTTCAGGCGGCTTTTCGGGAAGACCAAAGAGATTCCTGTCGTTGATCACCCGGTATTGGCTTAGGGGTGGATTCTTGTATCTTTCGGAATGCGGGATGCGCTCCATGACGATCTTTTCCTCTTTGACCTGCATGAGCTCAGCCCGGACGATTCTGTAGAAGGCATCAACCCCCGCATAAATAACCACGGTCAGAGCCAGAAGGTTAAATAAGCTGTAGTAGAGCTTTGTCATATGAATCTGATTCTGGGCCTCTCAATGGCACCTTGAATAACAAAGGAGAGTTTTCCCCCTTTGAGACGTTGGGTCAAAAACTTCATGCCCGAAGATCTGCCTGCCAAGGTTCTATACAGGTCCCCAAGGGGCTCAATCGTTCCTTTGAGATCAAGACGACTTTTCGAAAACTCTTCCCGAAGCACCACCGTGCCCGTCAGTCTCCCCGTCATATTCGGGCCCCTCAACGCCGCTTGAGCCAGCTCCATTTTCCGGTTCTTGAGAAGCACTTTCACCCAAAGGTCTTCAAACTCAACGGACTGCAAGCCGAGGATGGGCTCAAGGAGTTCCACGCTGCCCTTGGCCAATCTCAGATCTGCTTCTCCATGACCGTCTATGAGCGCATCGTATTTTCCACTGAGGGAAACGGTCCCGCTGAGACCTCCTTGAACCCGGCGGCCGAGCAGATCCCGAAGATCTTCAAGCTCCTCGATCTGGATATCCCTCAATTGGAGGGATAATGTAAAGGGCCCTGCCAGGCTGTTCTCAGCAAACTCTGCATAACCCTTCAGTTCCCCTTTGTGGGCGAACGCTCTAAAAAGAAACGTTCGTTTTCCACGCAGCAGAGACCATATCTTGGGCCTGATCAGAAGACGTTCTGCCCTAAAAAGCACCCCACCGGGAAGCTCTCTATGGGAAAGTTCCGCCTTGAGAAGCTTCACGCCTGCATTGAAAGAAGGAGACAGTTTCTCAATGGAGAGACTGAGCCGCGGATCCACCCCTTCCACAGACGCTTGCAAATAATCTCTTAGAGCATCAGAAGGAAAAAGGTAATACAGAAGCGCAGCGCTCAGCAGCAGACCATACAAAACATATCCGAGCCATTTCCTGTGCTTTTTCATCCTCTCCTTCGTTTTTGAAAAGAGACCCCCATGACCAACGCCATCATCAATCCATTTCGAAAGGCTAAAGTGTGACCAAGAAACTTATGTTAGGCTTTGATCAGGTTTTTCGCAACCCCTTGATCTAGTCATAGGTCACCGCCTGAAGAACCGCCTCCAGGGAGCCAGCCTCCCGAACATTCTCTTTGATTGAAATCCTTTTGATCACGATCGCCTTCTCAGGCGATTCCACCCTATAGAGGTACCCAGCCAATTGATTCAGGGTGATGCCCTCCAGTTTCATCTCCACCATGGATTCCTTATATGGACCGGTGCCCTTCGACGATGAGGGCTTCATGTACTTGATGCGCTCCTTGACGCCCGTCTCTCCGGCCGCCCTTTCCAAAAAGGCGAAGAGCGTGAACCCCTTTTCGCGGTCGGTAAGGAGCTTCTGCATACCCTGCGAGCCGCTCTTAACGCTCCTGTACTCCGTGCTCAACCTCACGATCTCAGCCAGACCTGCCTCTTTCGCCTTGATGCCCTTTTGAAGACGCTCCCTCTTTTCGAAAAAGGGAGCGATGAGGTACTGGATGACAATAAAGAGAGCGATGAAGCAACCCGCGATCATTACAAAATATCTCTCTCTTTTTGCGAGCTTCACGGCCTACAATGACCTTCTTTCTTTGATTTGCCTTGCATCCAATTCAAACGGTTTGGAATACAATTCACGCTTTCTCCTTTGAAGCTTTAGATCAAACTGAACCCGCTTTCCCTTTCTGTCAAGGTTGGCTGAAGTAATCGTCACATTACTAAAATAGGATGAGGGCTCCAGCCCGCTCTTTAAGTTGTCCACGGTGTTGAATGTATCGGTATCCCCGCTGATCTGAACCGTATCTGGGTCAACCACAATCCGAGTCACGTGCACATCCGTCCCTTTTGGGACCCGCTGGGAAATATCCTTTAGCAGGTCAATCACCTTTTCGTCCGTATGCATTCCCGGCAGCAGGAGCGCTGACTTTTTCATTTCATTGATTTTCACCCTCATCTGCTGAACCGGATCGACAATCTTCGTCACTTCGGGGAATGTTTTCTTAAATACCTCCGTTATCTTTTGATCAAGGACAGTATATCTTTTTTTCAGAAGCGTGTAATCCACCCCCAAGTCAAAAGCCAGGAAGGCGAGAACAACGGCAAGGAAAACGGCTGCCTTTCGAAGCTCCTTTTTGGGCCCCAATACTTGTTTCTTAACCTCAAATTCGTCTTTCCTGAAGTTGAAGCCTCGAACACGCCTATCGTCCCGCAGGGCCAGGGCCAGGGCATGGTCCATCATGGCAGGATCCCAAACCTTGGCGATGTTCTTGTCCATGTGTACCCTCTTGTCCCGGCGCAGATTGAGCTGTTCAGCCGGCATCCCCAGGAACTGATCCAGAAAGTTCCCCGTGTCCGGATAAAGGGCCCAAGGTCCGGTAAAGGAAACCTTTTCAGGGCGAATCACCATAGCCCTTTGCCATCCAAAGGCATGGACGGTATTTTGAATCATCGCACAAAACGCCTTCAAAGAGGATTCAATCCCCTCAGGACTGGGCATGCCAAGACGATCTCGCTTTGTGGCATCCGAGGGGGGCTGGCCAGGACCTGAGCCATCAGAGGAAAAGGTGCGTATTAACGCAATGCGCCCCTTAATATAGAGAATCATCGTGTTTTTCTTCCCGCCCACATCGAGGAAGAGCCCATTGGCGGGTGTCCCTTCCTGCTTTAAGAGCCACGAGACAGTGGGGACACATCGGATGTCCAGCACCTCCGGATCTATGCCGTAGGGCTGAAGTCGGCTTAGGTATTCACT
This sequence comes from Desulfobacteraceae bacterium, assembly GCA_050050615.1. Lineage (GTDB taxonomy): Bacteria > Desulfobacterota > DSM-4660 > Desulfatiglandales > HGW-15 > JASFTV01. Next base: position 167 of record JASFTV010000091.1, on the reverse strand, counting down.
GACGAGCGCCTTGTTGACGGAAGCAGCCAGGATGTCACTATGCTCGGCCCGATCAAGAACGGTGAAGTCCACCACCAAATCATCGATGGGAAAAGGAACCATGGTTTCAATCTCATAGGGGAGGGTCTGCCTGATTTTCTTCGGGTCTCCAAAGGGCATTCGAAGGT
>JASFTV010000090.1:0-11514 GCA_050050615.1 Desulfobacteraceae bacterium | reverse complement strand
CGCTGTTTTCTTCGACCAGGCGGCAGGCCTTCTTGAAGATCGCAATCTCGGCCCAACGCTCGTCCGCCTCGGTTAGCTCAATGTCACGTTCCTGAGCCTCTTTCTGCAAATCGCCCAAGGTTCCAAAACGGGCACTCATGTCTGTAATCACCGAACGCCACCCGCTCAGATCCACGCCTCTGGCCTTGGCCTCCTTTATGCCTTCAACGACGGCTTTCATGCAGGCCAAGAACTGAGGGATGATGAAAGAAAGCGTATTGTTGGTGGGGATTGCCTTGGCCGTTAATCTCTTGATCACTTCATAACCCTCGGCTGTTCCGGGCACCTTGATCATCACATTGGGCGACAGGGAATGAAGTTCTATTGCCTGGGCGACCATTCTCTCCACATCATGCCTTACCCGCGGATCGACCTGGCCGGAAATAAACCCGTATTTGTAATTGCTCGCTTCAAAGATCGGCATATATACTTCAGCCCCTCTCTTGACGATTTCTTTGTAGGTATTCCAAAAAACCACCTCGGAGTCCGTGCAGCGATCCTGCTCGATCAGATCATCGACCCACTTGGTCCAATAATCCGGGTTGTCCTTGATGGCCTTGTAAGACAATGGGGGATTGGTGGTTACGCCCCGAAAGATGTTATCTTCCGGCTTATTATCTTCATGATACAGTCGGTCTAACCAAGCACGCATCTGTTCTTTGTCAGGCGCCTCCTTTATCATTTTAGTCCGCCAGTTCTCATAGATGAGCGGTGAAGAATCCCACCATATTTCAGCTTCAGGGTTTACTTCCCATAATTTTTCTACAATGCTCTTCGATGCCATACTTTGCCTCCTCATGATCCAGGTACTTTTTTAGAGTCATGTCAACAAATCATCGGATGCAATGACGTCCACGCCCGTATCCAGCAAGTTGGAAATGATCACCTCTCCCACATGAACTTGTGGTCTGACTCTAACCCTGGACAATCGGTCCATAACCCTGAACAGTTCCTTTTTGGGGATTGCCTCTGCAGTTCGAACAGGGAGTCTCCTGATACGGCTATTCTCCACAACCACAGTGGAGGTCAGCATCCGCTTCGGTTCTATGAATTCCTGTTGAAGATATGCCTCGCCTTCCTTGCAAATTTTGCCTTTGATTTTGATTGCCTCCTCTTCTTTCCACACCTTGGCGTGACATCCTTTGGGGCAAGTAATGCAAATGATTTCTTTGACCTCTTCCACAGGTTACTGCTCCTCACATAGCATTTTCAGATTTCTTACCGAAGGATCCCGTTCACGCAAAATTTTCTTGGGAATCTTCAAGCGGATCATCTCACTTGGCCTTGCATAGCTGTATTTCTTTTCATAGATATCTCCTAACCTCAAGGTCATCCTGCTCACGGGTCTCTTAACGCGTATGTAGAAGGTCGTATTCCTTGCGCCACTGATTTTCTGTGGGACTATTTGTGCGATTGGGTCATCCCCTTCTATTGAAATCATCTGCCTTGGTTCTGGCATCTTGCCCTTGATACGAAAATAGGCCCCCTGTGCAGCGATTTCCCCTTCTATGGAGACATTGTCAACCAGGTCGTTTACATGAAGAACGTTTCCACAAGAGAAAATACCCTTTACATTGGTTTCTAGGAGGTCATTCACAAAGGGCCCGCCCGTCTTGGGGTCTATGGATATCCCCGCCATTTTGGACAATTCGTTCTCAGGGATCAGTCCCACGGAAAGCAAGAGCGTGTCGCACTCGACAAGTTGTTCCGTTCCCTGAATAGGATTCCACGAGGAATCAACTTCTGCTATGGTGACACCGTCAACCCGTTTATCCCCATGAATCTCAGAGACCGTATGGTTCAACAGGAGAGGGATGTTGAAGTCATGAAGGCATTGCACCTCATTTCTGATCAACCCACTCGTGTGAGGGAGAAACTCCGCCACGGCTTTTACTTCGGCCCCTTCGAGAGTGAGGCGCCTCGCCATGATCATGCCGATGTCACCCGAGCCCAAGATCACAATCTTTTGCCCTGGCATGTATCCCTCAATATTGATGAGTCTCTGGGCAAGCCCAGCGGTGAAAATGCCGGCTGGTCTGGTTCCAGGGATTCCAATGGCGCCTCTTGCCCTCTCTCTGCACCCCATGGCAAGGATAATGGATTTACATTGGTATTCTCTGAGACCCTTTTGCTCGCTGACGGCAGTGAGGGTCCTGTTTTTGTCGATTTCCAATACCATGGTATCCAATTCAATATCAATATGAGAAGCTTCGGCCATTTTGATGTAGCGGTTCGCATACTCGGGGCCTGTCAATTCTTCTCTAAATTTCTCCAGTCCAAACCCGCTGTGTATGCATTGTGGAAGAATCCCTCCAGGCCTCTCATCCCTCTCAAAGACGACCAGATCTTTGATTCCCTTCTGCTTCGCTTCTACAGCTGCAGCGAGTCCTGCTGGTCCTGAGCCGATAATGGCCAGATCAAGATGAGATCTATTCATCATATCTTGTTTTCCGCAAACCGATCCACTGTGTTGGTCAAACCCGTCAGTTGATTTCTTAGGAATTTCCTTTATTCGGAGCGGCGAATCCGCATTCTATAAAAATGCAAAGCGATTTCATCCGCATAAAGGCCTGCTACGGCTTTTCTCGTGGCACGAGGTTCCAGTTCTATGATCCTTTGGGGGCCAATAACTTCGTAACCTGCCGTGCCGTTCTCTTCTCCCCTCTTTCTTGCTTCCTCCAGGTTCACCAGATGCGAGGGTTCCACAGCCAACCAAAGCTCAGCAACCTCACGGTAGGCCATATCATGCTCAGCAGCCAAACGCATTATCTCATCGCCGGCGCGAAAACGTTGTACAGCAAGAGATCTTCTTCAACATTGCGTACGGAATGCTTGGTATTCGGCGGTACCTGAATAATCATTCCTGCCTCAGCAGGAAATTCGCCAACGCCGTCAATGAACATGGAGGCTTTGCCTTCAAGAATATAAATCAAGTCCGGCTGGTCTCTGTGCACGTGATCAGGCAGTGTGACGCCTCTTTCAAGCTTAACTTTCATAACAGTAATAGGTGATTCATCCTTCTCTCTGGTATAAATCCATTTGATCTTCCCATTATCGGTCATGAAATGGGGTTCCCACTCCAACTCTGATTCCTTTTTGTATGGGGCAGTCATTTCTTTTCTCCCTTCAGCCGTGAAATTCGCCGTTAGTGACTTTTCTTAAGCCTAAGAGGCAACAACCCGAAGCATGCTCGTTTGTGCAATAAGTGCTCATCTGTATATTCTCATATATAGAGAAAAGATTTTTGTCAAGAATAAGAGAGAAACCCGCCTTTCATGCGGGTTTCCCTGTTGAAAACAGTCTCAGATTGTCTGGATTGAATTTATTATCCAATGCCCAGAGGCGGTTTTGTAGAAAGAACCCCACCTCTCCCGCTCACGCGAATAGGGGGATTCAGTATTGCGTATCGTAAATAACTTGACATACTCCAATCGCAGCCCAGGGTGTCGGGATTGATCGTCCAGACCGCAATCCCGTCCCTGGACGGGGCTCTCTGCCGCGGTTTTTGTCGAAGGGCACCAAATTCTTGCCGGTCGCCACGCAACAGCCCCATAAGATAGGAAACGCTCTGCTAGGTCCTCTTTATATCGTCTTCATGAATTGAAATATCACTCCTCGAACCCGAAGGCCCTGCCTTTGACACCGTAGAGACCTGTGGGCCTGAAAAGAATTACGGTAAACATCACCATAAAAGGGCCCACCCAACCCAGGGAAGTATAGATGGTCGCGCCCACTGAAATCACCTGGCCCATGATCAATGCAGAAACCAAAGTCCCTTTGATGCTGCCCAGACCGCCCAGAATGACCGTAATAAAGGCGAACAAAAGCATTTCCCAGCCCATGTAAGGGAAGACCCCGCTCAAAGGGGCGTTGAGGGCGCCGCCGAACCCGGCCAGGCCACTGGCCACCACAAAGCTCACAGTAAAGATCCTACGAATATTGATGCCAAGGCCCTGCACCTGGTAAGGATTCTCGATCCCTGCGCGCAAGGCCTTACCGACGATCGTCTTGTTGAGGAAGAGGTGGATCAAAACGTATACGAGCATCGCAACCACGAAGACCAACAGTCTGTACAGGGGCACTTGAGTGCCCAGCAAGGGGATCAGGGTCTGCATGGGAGCGGCAACAGGCTTGGCTGCTAGACCATACACATACTGGATGATTCCGATTCCGATCAGAAATACGCTGAATGTGACCACCATCGTGAACATCAATTCTCTTCCGTAAACACGGCGCAACAATACGGTCTCCACAATAAACCCGGCGCAAGCGCCCACAAGGATTCCGCCGATCAAACCGAGTATGAAATTTCCAGTTGCAGTAACCAGAGTATAGGTCATATAAGCCCCAAAGGTATAGTAGACCATCTGCTCCATATTGACGATACGCATGAGGCCGAAACCGATGGAGATACCGATGGAGACCAGGAACAGGATACCACTGATGCCCAATCCATAGATGACCGCAGATACATACAACTCAAGCATGGCTTTACTTCCCTTTCTTGCTTTCAGCTATTTCATTGAGGCCTTTTCAATTAGGGAAGGGCTTTCCGCAGAACCCCTTTCCTTTTTGGCTTTAATTTTGGATCCAATGGTCTGAATGGTTCCCCAAACCCCTCCTTTAAAGTAGAAGCAGACAATAATTGTGAAGATCCCGACCACCAACTCCCAGCGGGTCATGACAGCACTGACCAGGTCCTTGAGTCCGAGAAAAGCGGCCGTGCCGAAGAATGGCCCGTAAACGCTGCCCGGCCCGCCCAGGAGCGTCGCCACAAGCACTTCCGCGGCGCGGGCAGGCTCTGTGATGCTGGGATTCACGAATCCGTAATTGATGGCATACAGAGAGCCGGCCAGGGCAGCCAAAACGCACATCAAGGTATAGCCGATCCACCTGATTTTGAATGTATCGTACCCCAAAAACTTCATCTTACTTTCATTGACTTTGATGGCCCGAAAGCAGGCGCCTAAAGTAGATTTATCTAGCCATGTATAGAAGATCAACACGATGCCGAAAATGATCATGGTAAACCAAAAAACATCGTTCGGATGCCTTAAGTCCAACAAGGGGGTCTCATGCATTCGAGACCTATACCACAGACCGTCATCCCCCCGGGTGATGGGCAACATGACCTTTTCCACCATAAACAACCCCATGGCACAGGTGGCCGCGTTGATGAGCGCATAGTAATCGCCCCGCAGTCTTATGAAAGCGGGACCCAGGAGCAGGCCAGTCACGATGCCCATGAGTATGGCCAGGCCTATGGCGATAAAAATGTTGTGGCCGATATGCGCCAAATAAATGGCTGCTGCATAGGCCCCTACGCCCAAGTAAAAAGGCTGGCCAAAAGAAACCATGCCCATATATCCATAAAGAATGTCATTGGCCATAATGTAAATGGCAAAGGTGCTGATTTCAAAGAAGAAGGTCATCTTGTTAGGGAAAAGGAGTCTTGCGATTATGATAAGAATCACCAAGATGAACGGGCCCCGAACGAGTTTAATAGGCTTATCCATGATTCTCTCAAACCTCCAGGCTATTTCGTGATCAGCCGTCTGATTTACAGGTATTTTTCAAACGTGAGTTCTTGAATCTCCTGTTTGTCCTTGATTTCGGCAACCATCTTTCCTTCTTTCATGGCATAGACGCGATCAGCGACCTCGGCAGTCAGCGGAAGATTCTGCTCGATGATGACCATGGTGGTCTGCTCTCTGAGCTTTTCGATGGCGCCCCTCAGGTCATCGATGACATGGGGAGCCAGACCTTCGGTCGGCTCATCCATCAGGACAAGGTCCGGCTTGCCCAATAGGGACTGGGCCATGAGGAGCATCTGGCGCTCCCCTCCGCTCAGGTTGCTCCCTTTTCTGTTCATCAATGTCTTCAATGTGGGAAAATGGTCAAGAACCCGGTCCCAATCGTAGTCCTTGGTGGCATAACTTCCAAGTTCCAGGTTTTCCCGCACGCTGAGATCCCCAAACACATGCTTGTCCTGTTGGATGTATTTGAGGCCCCGTATCGCCACTTCGTGGGCGGGTAAGCTCCCTATGTCCTCCCCCTTGAAATAGATCGCCCCATTGTCCTGGCTCAGGAAACCGGCTATTGTCCGAAACAGGGTCGTCTTTCCCGCCCCATTACGTCCAACGACGACAACCACCTCACCAGCCTCCACCTCCAAGGAGACATCAAACAAGACATGCAAAGTCTGGTAAGAGACGTTGAGGTCTTTGACACTTAACATCTTCTCATTGCTTTTATCGGCCATCATATCTCATCCCGCCTTAATCAGGTTTCCAACTTCCAATAACACCGTCTAACCTCAGGGTCATTGAGCGTCTCCCCGCACTCCCCGCAACAGATGATTTCGCCCTCATGCATCACCGCCAGTCTGTCCACGAATTCTTCCAGTTTGGAGACTTTGTGCTCTATGACTAAAATGGTCTTATCATGTGTATACTTCTTCAACACATCGACCACCTCATTGATTTCTTGGTCGCCCAGGCCAGAAAAAGGTTCATCAAAAATTACGATTCTGGGATCCGAGACAAAGGCCATGGCCACTTCAAGCCGTTTCTTGCTGCCCAGAGGCAGGCTTGCAACGGCTTCATCCCGAAGAGGGCCCAATTCGAACATCTCCAGTGATTCTTGGACCCTTTCGGCTATGGAAGGTTGCCTCAGACTGCTGACAAACATGCGGAAGGAGAGGGGCTTATTCTCTTTTTGCCTGAAATAGGAAAGCCCCAGGTTCTCGAAAACGCTCAAGTTGTCGAAAACATGAACCAGTTGAAACGTTCGAACGATGCCGCGCTTCACCTTTCTGGCCGGAGATAAATGGGTAATGTCTTCCCCATCGGAAAAAACCCTTCCCTCATCAGGTGGATAAAACCCGGTAATGAGGTTTATAAACGTTGTTTTCCCCGCCCCATTGGGCCCGATGATGCCCAACGTCTCTTTGCTTTCCATTTCAAAATCGACCTTATTCACAGCCACAAAGTCCCCGAACCTCTTAGTGACCGCTTCGGTCATCAGCACTGGCTGGTTGTCCATGTCTATCCTCTCAGAATAAAAGAAATGCCTGTTGCGGTTATCATTTCGGAGGTGAAAACACCCCGAAATGACACCGCAAGTTTTGGGTTCTAATACTAATAGCCCAGTCTTTCCAGTGGAGGCAGGGCCTTATCCCCGCCGTAAGCACCTAACACCTTGAACACATCAAACTTGTCTCTCTTTTGGCTTGCCGGCTTGCCTTTGACGAGGAAGGCGAGGTACTCACCGGTCAACTGATGGTCCTCCCTAAACCTGGCCGGGCCCTTCACCGTGTCGAATGTTTCTGTGGCAAGCACCTTGCCAATCTTCTTGTAATCGACGCTGCCCGCCTTTTCAACCGCCTGGAGGAGTACGCTGGCGGCCGTGTAGGCGAGGACTGCGTAAGCATCGGGTGGAAAACCATATTTCTTGATATGGTCCTCTCTTAGTGCCTTGCCCCTGTTGTGCAGCTCTTTGTCGAAGCCCGCCATGTCATAATAATAGAACATCAGGGCCATCATTTCCGCAGCCGCCTTTGGGGGAATGCCCATGGCGACCTCGTATGTGGTCCAGCAATTGAAAAGCAAACTGTGATTGTGGAGGCCCATGTCATAGGCCTGCTTTATGGCGGCGATAGCATCCCCGCCGAAATGATTAACGGCAAAGACGTCTGGTTTTTTCGCCAGGGCCTTATTAATGACCGCCGAGTAGTCCGGGGCGCCCTTGGGGAGCTGCTCGGCACCGACGATCTTCCCTCCGAAATGTTTGACACCGTCCTTTAGCCCGTCAAGCATGGTATGGCCCCAGGAATCGGGTCTGCCCAGCCAAAAAATCGTCTCCTTTTCCATCCCTTCGACCAGGGCGTCCGCCATGAGCCAGCCGATGCTCCAAGGGGTGAAGGCCACAGAGTAGGTCGCCAGAGCGGGATTGCCCTTTTTGAAGGAATCAATCGCCGGTACGCAACCGGGGATGTAAGGCGTCCCTGTAATCTTACATTCCTCATTAAGGGCCCCCGCCATGGGATTATAGATGCTGCCTGTGACTCCGTGGGCACCAGCTTCCACAAGCTCCCTGAATCGGCGAACCCCCACGTCCAGCTTCAGCTCGTCATCTTTGACCATAAGTTCGACCGGGACCTTACCCCAGGGCATGTTCAGACCGCCCCTCCTGTTGACCTGCTCAACCAGCAGGACCACGCATTTTCGCTGGGTTTCTGCTGCATGCGCCATCGCCCCACTAAGCCCTGAAATAAAGCCCAATTTGAATACCTTCGGCTGCTTTTCTTTGGCCAGGGCCGTATTTGCGCAGAAGATGAAAAGGAGCGCAAAAATTGCCAAGAACATAAATAATTTTTTCATCTCGTTTTCCCTCCTTAGTTTTTTGATTGGTGAAGGAAATTTTCCAAGTACGAACGAACCCTTAGCCTTTTGCTTTGCTGACCACCTCCTTCCTTTGTTGTTTGTGCCAGGTAAAGCAGAACTTTGTTTTGCAACGTGCATCAAGGATTCAATCAATGTACAGCATCAAATAGCATGGCCTGGAAATTACTGTCAACTTTGTGGTATCCACTTGCAGATAAGAAGGGGGTTCCCTTAAAATGATTTGGGACCTCCGTCCTTCGAGTAAAACCTTTTGCCTTGTTTATTTGCATCACCCACGGAGGGTGCACAATGAAGCCAGCTATCGGGTCAACAGATCTTCCGCTGTGTTTTCATCGGTAATCAAAACGTTCAGGAGGTTACCTCTCAAGGCCCCGAGAATGCCAGGAACCTTTTCTCTCCCTGCTGCAACACAGATCTTGTGCCTTATTTTTCTCAGCTCACCAAGATTTAACCCGATTGTCCGATCATCCAACTGGCTCCAGCATTTTTGGCCGTTGGCATCGAAAAATCGCCCGCAGATCGCACCCACTGCCCCGGATTCCCTTAATTTCACGGCGTCATTATTATTCAAGAAACCCGACTTCCAAAGCAATCCTTCCTTCCCGATCAAACCGACTCCAAAAAGGACAAGGTCTGCTTTTCTTGCAATCGCAAGGGTTTCTTGGATCTTCTTTTCTCTGAAAAGGGTATCTCTGATGGAGCGATCCCTTACAATTACCGGGGCTGGTATGACATGGGCCTTTGCACCAAGCTTTTGGCCCAACATCATGGTCAACATATTGTTGTCTGTTCCCTCAATGGTTCCCAAACCCCCGCCAATTTGCACGAGGGTGAGAGCCTTCGCTTCCGCCGGTTGTACGTTGCTGACCACGTGATAGACCGTGTATCCCCAGGTTACACCAAAGATATGGTAAAGCGGCAAAATTTGCCTGAGATAATTGGCACCTGCCTCCCCCACTTGATCTAGTGCGGATTTTCCACTGAACTCAGTGACACTGACCACAATTGCTTGATCGAGACCAAATTTCTTGGCTAGGTCGATCTCTGTCTCTGTCAGATCACCCCTAGGGTCATTTATGGTGATGGAAACGAGCCCCTTTGTCCTGGCTTCCTTTAAAGTACGGCTTATCTTGAAACGACTAACCCCAAAAAGGTGGGAAATCTCCTCCTGGGTCTTTTCTTCCTGATAATACAGGTAGCAAATCTTCAGGATATCTTGTTCATTGATTTCGCGCATAGGACTTTTGAAGGTGGCTAAATGGTCAACGTCCTGCTTTATTTGCTTAAACGAAAGAACGTAGCTCCTGAACCGCGGTTTTGCAGACCTGCAGAATGAGTTTTATGTCCGTATTGAACCCGATCATTTTCATACCCTGGTCAATCCAGTATTTCGCCTTTTCAATGGAACTGGTGTGAATTCCGGGAATAACGCCGTTTGCCTCGGATACTTGGATCACGCTTCGGATGGCCTTCTCAACCTCAGGGTCATTGCTCTGCCCGGGTTTTCCCAGAGATGCTGACAGATCCGCAGGCCCAACAAAGGCCGCATCGATACCCGGAACAGACAGGAGTCCCGGGAGCCTTTCAATAGCGTCCCGATGTTCTATCTGCAGGGCAATAAGGATCTCCTCATTCAACTGGCCCATTGTCTCCAAGGTGTCACCGCCCTGGAAAAAGGTATGCTGTCTTGCCAGGGCTATACCCCGCTCCCCCAAGGGCTGATACCGACACCATTTCACCACGTTTTCCGCTTCTTGGCGGGTTTGGACCTGCGGGACCAATAGTCCTGAGGCCCCCGAATCAAGGGGTTTCGAGAGGGATGCGTGTGATTTTCTGCTTGATGGTCTGACAATGGCTGGGATGCCTGCGGCACGGGCGGCCAGTATCATGTCGGCGACTGTCTCAAAGGAGAAGCAGGAGTGCTCCATATCGATAAAGAAAAAGTCAAAACCCGCTTGAGCAAATAGAACAGCGATGCCTGGGCTCCTGATTTCTGAGACCATAGGGCCAAAGACGATGTTTCCTTCTCTTAAAGCCCTCTTCATCCTGTTTTGAGAAATCATTTTTTGTGCTCTTTCTTACTTTAGATAAAGCAGTAAGTTAAATGGTCTTATCGAATCCGCGAAGTATAGAACAATACGCATCGATTAACTGAAGAATCTTCCTCCGTTAATATCGAGAGTGACCCCTGTCATGTAGCTTGCTTCATCGGTGCACAAAAAAATCACACCGGCAGCGACTTCCTCCGGGGTGCTCAATCGTCTCAAAGGGATTTCAGAAAGGATCTTTTCCTTGTATTCCTCTGGCTTCGTATTCCAGAGATCTATCGTACGCTCGCTCGCCAAGGTGATGGTTGGCGCAATCGCATTAACATAAATGCCTTCAGGCCCCAATTCATAAGCGAGATGCCTAGTCAAACCAATGACTCCCGCCTTTGCAGACGTGTAATGACAACCTGCCAAGGAACCCAACCATCGACCAGCTAGGGCGGATATGTTCACAATTTTGCCTCCCCCGCCTTGTCTTCTAAATTGTTCTGTAACGACCTGACAACAAAGAAAGGTGCCCTTCAGGTTAACATCAACTACCTTATCCCAGAAGGCCTCATCGATTTCTTCAAACTTGTAGGGTGTATGAAGGGCACCACCTGCCACATTAACAAGGATGTCCAATCGGCCGAAATACTCTACAGCCTTTGACACCGCGGCTTCTATCGCAGGACGTTGACATACATCGACGACAATTCCAATGACGGAATCCGGGGAATCTAGTTCTGAAACGGTATTGTCCACCATATCCTTTGCGATATCTGTAACGCAGACCTTAGCGCCTTCATTAAGGAAAGCCTTGCAAAAGCTTTTCCCCAATCCCCCTGAAGCACCGGTTAAGAAGGCAACTTTATCCTTTAACCGCATATTCCTTTCGCTCGGTTCATAGGGATCTGTCTAGGATGGCATGAACGTCCGTCCCAAATCGAAAACCTGTGCAAACTCACTACGCTCTGAAGTCGTAGTTACGATCCTTGATCTTCACTTTCATCTTCTTGACCTCTTCTACAAAAGCGGCTAAG
>JASFTV010000089.1:0-11514 GCA_050050615.1 Desulfobacteraceae bacterium | reverse complement strand
GGAATCGAACCCGTGTCTTTCCGCCTGGGAAGGCGGAATACCCTAGACAACAACTGAAAAGAGGCTACTTTTTTGAGCAACCTCTTGTTATTTCCTGGCAGTCCCAACGGGAATCGAACCCGTGTCTCCGGCGTGAGAGGCCGGTATCCTAGACCGCTAGACGATGGGACCATAGATAAAATCGCTGCGCGATTTTATACAGCGCGGCTGACGCCGCTTGAAAAGCATAAGTTGCTGCGCGATTTTATATAACGCGGCTGACGCGGCTTAAAAAGCATAAGTTGCTGCGCGATTTCATACAGCGCCTGCCCGCCATCGCGAGCCTGATCTCGCTCAGGCGGGCGGGCGGCGATGCCGCTCAATAATAATTGGCTGGGGGACGAGGATTCGAACCTCGGTTAACGGGGCCAGAACCCGTCGTCCTACCACTGAACGATCCCCCAGCCGAGCTAAAACACTAGCAATTTCAGTAAAAAAGTCAAGCCAAAACATTGCTTTTGGACAGGATAACAGGGTAACCAGGATTTGTTTAATTTCTGTTAACACTCATGGCAATTGCCTGAGCTTGCGCTTAATCTCAACTTTGTATTCCCCAAAATTTATCAGCGGACCTACTGGCTTGCCAGTTGCGACGAGGTAGTTTACCAGCTGGATTTCATGGGCCTTAGCAATCCTTCTTACTGATTTTAGTTCGAGGATAATCGTATTAGCAACGATAATGTCAGCAACAAAATCTCCCACAATCTCGCCATCATAGAAGACTGTAATAGGCTTTTGCGAATCTGCATTGTGGCCCGCGTTGCGCAACTCAATCAGTAGACATTTCTCATAAACACTCTCGAGGAAACCGAATCCCATTCTATTGTAAACCTTATAAGCACACCCAATGGTTTCCTCAGTCAATTCTTCATATTCCATTTCCCAGCTCCGGATGCAAATGATTTCTCCAATTCAAAGAATTAATATCTAGTTCATCCTGTTATCCCGTCAAAAATTCAGACGACTTTCCAGCATCGGACGAAATGCTGTTCGCTGACATCATAGAAGCGGATTTCCCCTTTGCGACATCGATCTTCAACAACGGGGCATCGCCCCTGAAACTTGCAACCTGGCGGCGGGTTAAAAGGGCTTGGCACGTCGCCCGGCAGTTCTTCCTCCTCCTGCCAGCCGGCCTTGTAAGCTGAGGGGACGGCTGAAAGGAGCGCGAGCGTATAGGGATGAAGGGGCTGTTCAAACAGTTTATCAGAGGGTGCATATTCCATGATATGGCCCAGATACATCACAGCAACGGTGTCGCTTATATATCCCACCACATTCAGGTCGTGAGATATGAAGAGATAGCTGAGACCCAAGCGAGCCTGTAGCTCTTCGAGTAAGTTTATGATCTGAGCCTGGATTGAGACATCAAGGGCGGAAATGGGTTCGTCGCAAATGATGAGATTAGGATCAACACTCAGAGCCCTGGCGATGCCGATGCGCTGGCGCTGACCGCCACTGAATTCATGGGGATAGCGGTCGGCCGAAGAGGGAGATATGCCCACCGTCTCTAACAGATCTTCAACCCGGGTTTGTCGTTCACCGGACCCTTCCATACCAAGGGTTCGTAAACCCTCCTCAATGGACTGGCCCACAGTCATTCGAGGATTCAGAGAACCGAAAGGGTCCTGAAAGATGATCTGCATCTCTTTTCTTAAAGGTTGTATCTTTTTCTGTGAAAGATGACTGATATCCTGATCCCGGTAAATGATTTTCCCCTGGTCGGGCTCAAGAAGCTTCAGGATGAGGCGGCCAATGGTGGATTTCCCGCATCCGCTCTCGCCGACGAGGCCGAGGGTCTTGCCCTGTTGAATCTCGAAGTCCACGCCATCAACCGCCTTGATCCATCCGATGATCCGCTGGAAGAACCCACGGCGCACAGGGAAATACTTTTTGAGTCCCTCCACGCTGAGCATGATGTTGTTAGACTTCATTACGATCCAAAGTGACTAAAGTGTTAGAGAGTAATCACGAAAGCACGAAAGTACGAAAACACGAAATTCAATACCATCTAAGTGCCTAAAAGGAACTAAAGTGCCTAAAGTGTCTAAAGTTGGAATTGTAAAAGACCATTGGCTTACCCAAAAGGGACAACCTTGCCTTCTGGAGCGTTAGGAAGCACCGCAGAGAGACGAATAATTCGTACCGCAAAATCCCGTGTGCGTTTCTCAAGTTCCTTAGCGAACTGTTTATTGTCCATACTCAGCACCCAACTTGCTCACCCGTTTCTTATCGTTTGTTCGTGATTAATCAAGTATTCTTCCTTTTCCTGTTTTTAACTTTAGCTCACTTTAGCTCACTTTAGTCATTTTAGGCACTCTTTTGCGCATAAATGACGGGGCAGCGGCTCAGGTGGCCGTCGCCATAGTCACACATCTCAGGAAATTCCCTTCGGCAAGTCTCCACCACATAATCACACCTCGGATGAAAAGGGCATCCATCAGGCTTGTAAGCCGGGTCTGGAACCGTGCCTGGAATACTGTGCAGCGTGCTTCCCCTTTTTGAACGACTGGGGAGTGAGGCCAAGAGCCCCTTTGTATAAGGGTGTTGGGGATTATCAAAAATGTCAGATCTGCGTCCTTGCTCTGCAATGATGCCTGCGTACATCACGTAGATGCGATCTGCAATGTGCGACACCACGTTGAGATCGTGGGTAATGTAAAGAAGGGACATGCTTCGCTTTTCCTGAAGTTCCTCAAAAAGGTTCAGGATCTGCTTTTGGATCGTGACATCCAGAGCTGTGGTCGGTTCATCAGCGATCACGAGGTCGGGGTTGCATGCCAATGCCATAGCAATCATCACCCGCTGTCTTTGTCCGCCGCTCAGCTGATGGGGATAATCTTTAAGACGCTGTTCAGGTGAAGCGATGCCTACATCCTTAAGAAGTTCAATGCACCTGTCTTCAAGCTCTGTTTCATTCATCTTTTCATGAACCATGATCGCTTCTTTGATCTGTTCCCCTACGGTAAAGACGGGGTTTAGAGAGGTCATGGGTTCTTGAAAGACCATGGCTATGTGATTGCCGCGGATCTTCTGTAAATCCTCTTCGTTCAGATCTAAAAGGGTCTGACCGTTGAAAAGAACGGTGCCGCCAATGATCTCCCCCGGAGGCTGAGGGATGAGACCAAGGATAGTCAGGGCGGATACGGTCTTTCCGCAGCCGGACTCTCCGACAAGACAGACCGTTTCGCCCTTGCGGACTTCATAGCTCACACCCTCCAGGGCCCGTGCGACCGTTTCATCACCCCGGAAATAGACCTTGAGGTCCTGAACAGAAAGCAGAATGTTGTTTTCCATAGAAGTGACTAAAGTGGGCTAAAGTGACTAAAGTGTCTAAAGTTTTTGTGAAAACCATCGGCTGACCCAAAAGGGGGCGTCTCAGCTATTTGCTTTTTCCGATGGAGGTAAAAATAGCCAGTAATTCGCCGCACTCCTCATAATCAGCCTTAAGCCGTCTCCATGGCAGCTATTTTGTTTCACCGATGACTTCCAACCAGTTCTGTGTTTCACTAGCTTCGCTTTCACATATGTCGATCTTGTTGGTAAAATCCCGCTTGCTTCTCGCTCGGTTTGCTTCACGATAATTAGCACCTATTGAGGTACCGCCCTTGGTTAATTGATTTCTGACAACCTTGGCTTCCGGCGTGTTAGGAAGCATCGCAGAGAGATGAATGATTCGTACCGCAAAGTCCCGTGTGCGTTTCTCAAGTTCCTTGGCGAACTGTTTATTGTCCATATCCTGATCACCCGGCTTACTAAGGAGAACATTTTCCATTCGACACAAAAGTGATGATGCCTTTTCTGAAATGCCTGGTGGGAGGGCTTCGTCTTTTCACGACTTATCAGCGGGGGAAACCGCAGCTCGACCGCTCCAGAAGAGCGGGCGAGAATGCGGAGGGGGCAAGACTCCCCCGTAGATAAGTCGCAGAAAAGACCAGCCCGTGAGCCTCGGTATTGAAGAAAAGGCATCATCACGATGAAACCCGATGTCGAGTACTTAAAGTACCCATTAGTAAATCACTTTCGGCATTCTAAGCACTTTAGCTCACTTCTTCTCCTAATATCTTTCGCGAAGTTTTGGATTCAGGATGTCCCTTAGGCCCTCTCCGAAAAGGTTGAAGGAAAGGACCACGACGAGAATAGCAAAGCCTGGCATAAAGGTGAGCCACGGCGCATCAAAGATAAACCGCTTTCCGTCTGAAAGGATGTTCCCCCAGGTGGCATGCGGTGGTGGGACCCCAAAGCCCAGAAAGCTGAGTCCTGCCTCGGTCAGGATGGCGGTGGCAATTCCAATGGTGGCCGAGACCAGAACAGGTGCAATGGCATTGGGAATCATATGTCGGAATATGATCCGCCAGTCACTTACGCCCAGTGCCCGAGCCGCAGTGACAAAGTCCTGCTCCCTTAGAGAGAGGAATTCGGCTCGAACAAAACGGGTCGTGCCCATCCAGCTCGTGAGCCCAATGACAATCATGATGTTGTAGATGCTTGCTGGAAGAAGAGCGACCACTGTGAGAATCAGGAAGAAGCTGGGGAAGCAGAGCATGATGTCTACAAATCGCATGATTAATGTATCTATTGAGAAAGTGCCGGAAGAGAAATATCTCATCCACCCAGTGAGATGGGTGGCGCTTTTTGACCGGATGTAAAGGACAACAAATGCCGCGCCGATCAGGATAAGCACAATCCCTGAATTCGTGGCGCCAACCGCGAGGAATCCCCCTCCCAGGAGTATCAAAAGGGCGGCAAGCATTTGATCGACCCTGACGTTGTTCTGGCCGAAATAGCCTGATATGCCCCCCATAAGTATGCCGACGAGAACTGAGATGCCCACGGCGACGAAACCGACGGTGAGGGATACCCAGGCACCCTGAAGCATCCTTGCGAATACATCACGTCCCAGATCATCGGTTCCAAGGAGATAGATGCCCAGTCTCGGCACTTCTTCGGGGCGTAGAGCTTCAAGATTGGGGCGGGAAAGGGGTGGTCGGAGCTTTTCCGGCAACCGAACAATAGCAGGATCCAGGACAGGTTTTGTACCCGAGGTCAGCACGAGCCCAGTGACAGCTGTGCAGAAGAAGAGAAGGAAAATGGCAAGGCCGGCGAAGGCGAGACGGTTTTTTTTCAGAAGTCGCCAGAATTCTTCCAGACGGGAACGCCTCGGCGCCAAGGGTTCTTCGATGGCAGGGTTTTGGACTGATTCAGAGCCAGTCATATGGTCCATGTCTTTTGTCATGATCTGGTTTTCTAAGTGCCTAAAGTGAGCTAAAGTGACTAAAGTGCCTAAAGAGTTAAAAGAGTAATCACGAAAGCACGAAAATAGGAAAACACGAAAAAGAAACAATCATAAGCGAGCGAGAAAGCACGATATAGAAACTGTAAATCGGATCAGATTCCTGTTTTTAACTTTAGGTCACTTTAGACACTTTAGGCACTTTAGTTCACTCGTTCCTCACAGCCTTATCCTCGGATCCACCACCAGGTAGAGAATGTCGGATATGAAGGTGCCGGCAAGCACCAGCACCGCAGAGATAAAATTGACCGTTAATATAATGGGGTAGTCCCTCGCCAGAATCGCCTCATAGGCCATCCTTCCCATCCCAGGCCAGGAAAAGATGGATTCAATGATGACGGAACCGCCAATCAACCCTGGAAGAATAAGACCGAACATGGTGACAAAGGGCAACAAAGCATTGCGAAGGGCGTGCTTGTAATGGACCTGTTCCGCAGGAAGGCCTTTGGCCCTGGCCGTCCGGACATAGTCCTGACCCTCAACCTCCAACATCTGACTCCGCACATACCTTGAGAGTATGGCAATACCGCCCGTAGCCCCAAGCACGGAAGGTAAGAGCAGGTGCCAGACTCTATCCATGATTGTGCGTATCGAAGTTGCCTCACCCATCCCAAAGGTTTCCATACCTATGACCGGAACGTGAAACTGGGTCACCACAAAGATGATCAGGATATAAGCGAAAAAGAAACCGGGTATGGATATCAAAAGGTAAGCGAAGAAGGTGGTGGACCGATCGTAAACGCCTCCCCGACGGATGGCTGAACGGATCCCGACAGGGAAGGAGAGGGTCCAGGTGATGATGGTGCCGACAATAAAAAGCGGCAGGCTGTTCAGGAATCTCTCCCAGATCTTCTTGAGGACCGATTGATTGTCCTTCCAGGACACAGTCCTACCAGTGAGTAGGTCACGATAGAAGTATAGGTATTGTATGTGAAGGGGTTCGTCCAGATGGAACTCCTGGCGAAATCGCTCCACGATCTCCGGGGTGAATTTGGGGTTAAGAGGATCTACCTGGCTGGGCTCGCCAGGGGCGATATGAATGATCAAGAAAGATACGATGGAGACAAAGAAGAGGGTGACGATTTTCTGGATCACACTTCGGCCGATGAAAGAAAGCATTGCGCTTAACCTCTTACGGCTTTAAACGAACTTATTGATCATGATAGAAAGCAAGGGTTTCGCCCCCCTAAACTTTCTAAGTCCAAAGCCCAAAATCCAAATGCCAAATGAAATCCAAAATCTAAATGACTAAACGCGTGACCAGGAGTCTCATGCGTGAGGCCAAAGTCACCATTGGTATTTTTGGACTTTGAGCCCTGGTCGCCTCTGGCGCCGCCGAAGGCGGGTAAACTTTGGCATTTGACATTGATCTTTATCTAGCCCTCCAGGGCGAAGGTGGGGGCCTCCGGAAGTTTTATCCATTTATTGAAATAGAAGGTGAAGCTGCCCGTCTTGGTGGGGGTGATCTTCTTGTAGGTCACCTCTCCCTGGGCATCGACCTCCTTTATGACGATTCGCTTGTCCAGGACCGCTGTCCACTTACCTACATAAAGAAAGGTATAGGGTTGCTCAGAGGCAATAATTTCGTGGAGTTTATGGGAGTAAACCACCTGGCGATCGTGGTCATATTCCTGCCTGATTTTGATGATCAGATCATCTGCTTCGGCATTCTTGAATCCCACGAAATTGAGTTGATGAGGATTGGTCTGACTCGAATGCCATATCTGGTAAAGGTCGGGTTCGATGCCCATGGACCAACCCAGGATCAGGGCGTCGAAGTCAGCCTTATCCACGCGCTCCTGAATGAAGACGGACCACTCCAGAAGATCGGTGCGAACATCAATGCCTATTTGTCTCCAGGCATCCTGGACAATGGCCATCACCGCCTTCCTGAGGTCATTACCGCTGTTGGTGATAAGGGTGAACTGAAGTCTTTTTCCATTCTTTTCGAGCCACCCGTCCTTATTTCGGTTCCAGCCCGCCTCTTCGAGAAGCCTGAGGGCTCCCTCAGGATCATAGGGAATCGGTTTGATGTCGTGATTGTAATAGTCGGTCTGTTTGACGAAGGGGCCGGTGATGCGTTCACCCTGGCCGTAGAGAACAAAATCAATGATCTTGTCCACATCAACAGCCATGGTTAGAGCCCTCCGAACCCGGCGGTCATTGAAGGGCTCACGCCGCATATTGTAGCCGATATAGGTATAGCCGAAAGAGAGCCCGGAGAAACTCTGGTACCTGGGATCATTCTCCAAGCGCTGGACCTGGTGGGGCTGAACATTGTAGGTGTCGACAGTACCTGCATAGAACTCCATTTCCTGAGTGAGAAGATCGGGAACGACCCGATAAATGTAACGCTCATAATTGGGTGGGCCCTCCCAGTAGTCATCAAACCGGTCAAGGATAATATACTGATCCGACTTCCACTGTCGAAAAACAAATGGCCCACAGCCTATGGGTCGACGATTGAAACTGCTCTGCCGCATGGAAAAATGTTCAGGGTCTCTCCCACGGCGTATCGCCTCTTTTCTTAAAGCCTCATTATTTAGCTGATGTTCAGGAAGGATACCCATACCCCAAGTTCCGACCGCGGGAGAATAAAGACGCTTATACACGATGCGAACGGTCAGGGGACCGATCACTTCAACCCGCTTGACCGGCTCATAGTCGGATATGCGCGGGGATAGGTTCTTCGGGTTCATGAGCGCTTCGTAAGTGAACTTCACATCATCGGCATCGAAAACATGGCCGTCATGGAACTTCACATTGGGCCTGAGGTGGAAAATGATAATCGGGTTATGCTCCGTGGCGGGCAAGATTTCCTTCCCATAGCTGGACAGGGTTTCAGCGCCCTCGTCATCGGCGCTCAAGTAATCTTCTGAAGGGAAGGAACGAAAATAGTCATCGCCGAGAAGCGGAGCGAGGTTTTCGAAGAGGTCCTGGTCCACACGCCCCAAGACCAGTTTGATTCTCGCAGGTGGGCGCACAAGGAATTTCAATGGCTTATCCTTGGTCCCTTGCTTTCGCCAGGTGACCTGGAATTCTTTGGGTGGAACGACAGAGATCTCTTTAACATTATTCAAAAAGCTCTTGACCTCGGAATCTATGGGTAATTGACCTGCTTTCGCCTTATGAAGGTATTCAACGATTTCCTGGGCGCTTGCTTTCCCCAAACCGGGTATATCCGCCTTTTCGTTGAGGTAAAAGAAGGCCTCTTCATAGATGTCCCAGGAGGTGGCCAGACGGCCCCTGAATCGGAGATCTTCGTCGCGATCGATAAGGCCTTCGAACACCATCGACTCGATGGTACTGCTTGCACTGTCCGCCGAAAGGATCGGATTCAAGACAGCGGCATCTCCGATGGAGGCAGTGATATATTCTGTCAAGCGCTTCGGATTACCCCGTGTCTGTTCTTCATAGGAGGGTACCCACAAATAGGATTGCAGCAGAAACACAACGACGAGTAAGGGGGCAAAAATGAGAAGATTACGGATGGTCATAGAGTTCCTAAGTGTCTAAAGTAACTAAAGTCAAATAGGTAGTCCGTGTTTGCTTAAGAAAAACCAAATCTAACCTGGTAGTTTAGCAGAAATTCAAAATGATGCAATTGGTAATGTTTGAAAGGTATGATATGAAAAGCTAGCGCCCTGCAAAAACCGCGGCAGAGAGCCCCGTCCGGAAGGGCGGGGAGATTCACCCCTGAATGTTATAAATCGCACGGCGTATATAGATCCATGGGGGAAAGATGAAAGTTCTGGAGACTGCGAGGAAAGTGGCGGATGGAAGCGCTCATGTCCGTGTTGATATCGAGGCATTGGAAAGATTCTCCCGAAAATTGCTCGCCGATGAAGTGACGGTTCCGCCATGGGAGGCTCTCTACCACTTTCGTGGCGAGGACGAGGAGACGGTCGCGTACCTTCTTGTTCTGGACACGATAAATTTCTGTTTCTGGCCTGCACCAGGAAAGGCGAAATGGAAGATCCAATATGAATCGGGATGGCTGTCCGGCTACTATGCTCTGTCCGCGGCTCTCAAAGAGGCTCTTGAATCCGGGATTCCCCTGACAAATCCGGAGTATCTGGTTTCCCTTTCGCTGGATCAACTGAAAGACGTTCTTGGAGGAGACGGAGAATTACAACTGGTTGGGCCGCGCGTTGAAAACCTCCGCGAACTGGGCCGGGTCCTTTTGGAAGAGTTTGAAGGCAAGGCGCATCACCTCGTGGCGGGTGCGGGACGCTCTGCAGTCAGATTAGCCCGCCTATTGGCCGAGAAATTGCTGTCCTTCCGTGATGTGGCGGAGTACCAGGGACATAAGGTCTATTTCTACAAGCGGGCCCAGATACTTGCTGCCGATCTCTACGGTGCATTCGACGGTCAGGGGTGGGGCAGGTTCACGGATATGGAAGAGCTAACAGCCTTTGCCGATTACAAGCTGCCCCAGGTCCTGCGGCATGTGGGAATCCTGCACTATGGGAATGACCTGGCCGACAAGGTGGATCGGAAGCTCTATCTTGAGGCGGGAGGCCCTGAGGAGGTTGAAATCAGGGCGACTACCATCTGGGCGGTAGAGCTGATTCGACAGGAACTGACGAAGCTGGGCAAAAACCTAAAAGCCTTTGAGGTTGATTGGATCCTCTGGAACCTGGGGCAGAAGGAAGTGTTTAAGGAGAGGCCGTATCACAGGACGGTAACAATCTTTTACTAGCAGCAGGGCGCTGAAAAACACCCATCTGCTGTGTTGCGCTCATCCCGAGTCGTTGCGACGTACTCTCTAGGTACGCCTCACTCCCCGGGATTTCGCGCGCCTTGCATCTGAGCGTTTTTTAGCGCCCTGCCCAGAACAGAGTTTTACACCATCCTACTGGGCAGGACGTTTAGCAGGGCTTTTCTTCTCCTTTTGGCATCGGAAGCACATTTGGAATTGAAATTTTGAGATCTGAAATTGTTCACCCCCGAGGCTTGGAGATTTTACTGAGCTCTAAGCCGTAACCTGTTTCAGAAAGTTAAAGCCGATTATAATTTATGAGCCAGTTTTCTTTTGAAGTTTTGTCGACCGATGGGGAGGCAAGGGCGGGGAAGCTGATCACGCCTCACGGCATGATCGAAATGCCCTCCTTTGTGGCTGTGGGCACCCTAGGGACAGTGAGGGCCGTGTCCGCGGAAGATCTTCGAAAGATCGGCACCCAGGTGATCATCGCCAATACCTACCATCTACACCTGCAACCCGGAGAAGATCTCATCGAACAGCTGGGCGGGCTCCATCGATTCATAAACTGGGGAGGCCCATTGATGACCGATTCAGGAGGCTTTCAAATATTCAGCCTTGGGGCCGCCAAAGAACACGGCGTAGGGAAGATTGCATCCATCTTCCCGGAGGATGATGATCGCGGGAGACATTTCAAATCCAAAAAGAGGCGTCTTGTAAAGATTGATGAGGAAGGCGCTGAATTTGTCTCCTACCTGGACGGCTCGAGACACCGGTTCACACCGGAAGGGGTGATCGCGTCGGAGCTGAAGCTTGGCGCAGATATCATCCTGACCCTGGATGAGTGCACTTCACCGCTTCACGATTACAATTATACGAGAAAGGCCATGGAGCGCACCCACCGCTGGACGCTGCGGGCATTGGAAGCGTACCGGCAACATTCAGAGAAGGATCGAGCGATCTTTGGCATCATTCAGGGTGGGGCATACCGGGACCTCAGGGAGGAGAGCGCTGTGTTCATGGCCAACAAGGAATTTGAGGGCTATGCCATTGGTGGTTCCTTGGGAAGGTCGAAGGACGATATGCACCGGGTTCTGGAATGGACCGTGCCTTTTATGCCCCAGGATCGACCACGTCATCTTCTGGGCGTCGGCACGGTGGAGGATATATTTGAGGTGGTGACCCGGGGAATTGATCTCTTTGACTGCAGTGCACCGACGCGCATGGCCCAAACAGGAACGGTTTTTTCCAAGGAGGTGGAACGATACACGATGCATCTCCTCAACTCGCAGTACAGGGAAGATCCCGGGCCGATAGAGGAGGGTTGCGGTTGCGGCACCTGTAACAATTATTCAAGGGCTTTTTTGAGACATCTCTTTGCGGCTGGACAACCGTCTGCAGTCCGCCTTGCAACCATTCACAATCTCCACTTTGTGGAATCAATGATGCGAGAAATCCGGCGGGCCATCAGGGAAGGGAGGCT
>JASFTV010000088.1:0-11633 GCA_050050615.1 Desulfobacteraceae bacterium | reverse complement strand
CACAGGCTCGCTTTCTGAGCCGCAACCTTGACCGCCACCTGTAGCTCTACAGGCAGCTTTTCCAGCGTGGCCCTGCTCATCAGCACGTTGCCTGGTTCGTTCACGTGGCTGGTGAGTGAGTAGTACTTCTGGACCTCATGAAGCTTACCCAAGTAAACCATGGCGGGTGGGTTTTCCTGGGCGTCGACCACACCTTGTTGCAGGCCCTGGTACAGTTCGGTCCAACCCATCGGCGTGGGGGAAGCTCCCAATGCCTTGAAGAAAGCCACGTGGACCTTGGCCGGCAGACAGCGGATTTTTAGGCCCTTCATGTCCTCTGCCTTCATAATAGGCTGTCTGTTGTTCGTCACATGTCGGAACCCGTTATCCCACCAGCCCACAACCACAAAACCTTTTTCCTCCAGTCTCTCACCCAGATACTGGCCAAACGGACCATCCAAGGCGGCAAACATGGTCTCCGTGTCCTTCCAGAGGTAGGGGAGCACAGTGATACCTAACTCAGGAACATGGCCGGTTACATGGCCTGTTCCGGAAAGAACGAAGTCTACCGTTCCCACCTTAGCCATCTCCAGGACCTCCCGGATCTTGCCCAAGGCACCGGAGTGATGCACCTGAACCTCTACCCGGCCGTTTGTGGCTTCACTGACCAGCCTCGCAAACTCGTCAGCAGCTCGGCCCCAAGAATGGTCCTTGGAGACCGGGTTGGCAAACTTAAGCGTGTATTCCGCCGCACTCGCCGTCAAGGCAAAGGCCACCACAAAAAAGAATACGGTTACCACACAAAAAATTCCTCGTCTCATACCTAAACCTCCTCCCTTTCTTATTGTTTTTTGCTCTTAAGGGTTACAAGCCACCAATGCCTATCCGAAGGTCTTCAATGACCTTGACCATTCCGGCCGGCCTTCGACAAACCAGCCGGAAAATCTAAACCCAGGACCGTTTGGCCAGCTTCTTTGGGGTAAAGGCTAGCCTGAATCCTCCAGCTGAAGGGGGTCAAGAACTCCAGCCCTTCCTCTCTCCTTCTGAAAGGCCGATCATGTCCCGGGATAATCACCGTAGCCTTTTCCTGGACCCTGTTGATGCTTTCTGTTGCGAGGCTATCGCCTGCCAAGGCTATTTCAGCTTGACCGGTCT
Source organism: Desulfobacteraceae bacterium (assembly GCA_050050615.1). Taxonomy (GTDB): domain Bacteria; phylum Desulfobacterota; class DSM-4660; order Desulfatiglandales; family HGW-15; genus JASFTV01. Next base: position 10,499 of record JASFTV010000088.1, on the reverse strand, counting down.
CAGCCTCCCAGGCATTTTTTATGACATCGCCGCAAACGGCGATCACTTCTGAGCCGTTCCAGAACATGGTTAGGCAGCCCGGCGTATGCCCCGGCAAGCGAACGAGCTGCAACATATCTGTCAGGTCCAATCGCTCATCCACCATATGGAGTTGATGCCCTTCAAGGAGCACCTGCCAAAAATCAGGAATGGCCAGATCTGTGACTTCCCCTGCCGAGACCTTTTCCGCGTGTTCCATCTCGGCTCGTGCGAGGTAAACTTCAGCTTTTCGAAACAGGGGAAGATTTAGAACATGATCGAAATGAAGATGAGATAAGACCACCCACCTTATTTCATTTGGCTCCACGCCTGTTTGGGCAAGAGCTTCCAAGAGCAGGTGACGGTCGCTGTAGTGGCCGGTGTCGAAAAGAGCCCAGGCACCGTCCAAGCGGAACAGAACCACCGTGCAGTAGCCCAGCCATCCCCGGCTGCTCACGCCAGGGACCCCGGAAAGCAGAATCTGCATACGGCCATCCGCCAGATTCACGCGGCTGTAATCACTTGTCAGCACGATTTCTCCTCTGCATGTCGCAACTCCCATGAAAGCCAAAGCATCTAATAATTCTCTAAGACCTCTAGCCTACGATATCAAGCCCACAATCCAGCCCCTCGGATATGGCCTCCCGAATCGATCGCGGCTCTCGTGCATCACCAATGATTTTCACCGGTATCTCGTTTCCGAGGGCTTCGGCCAGGGCCCGCTCGCTCTCATAGCCGGTGGCCACGACGACGCTGTTGTACGGCCCCATAGTGATCACCCCGGAGGGCAGTTCGATCCTCGCCATGCGATCCTGTATCGAAATGACTCTAGCTTTGGTCAGCAAGTTGACACCGGACTTGATGAGGCGGTCCAGAATTAGCTTGAGCCGCATGGGGCTAAGTCCGCTCCCTAACTCATCGAGCATCTCGATAACGGTCACGTCGGCGCCTGCATGACACAGATGTTCGGCTGTCTCCAATCCGACAAGGCCACCGCCAATCACCATGTAGCGTCCCGCCTCAATCCTTCTCTGCCGCAGAATCTCCTCAGCCATAACCACCGAGCTATCGTCCGGATAGCTGAATTGGGGAGTTTTCGGGCTGGCACCGGTGGCCAATACAATTTCATCCGCTTTCTCGGCGATAAGGGTTTCCTGGTTGACCTCTTCATTCAATACCATCTCAACCCCGGCTCGACGTACTTCCCCGCTCAGATAATCGATCAGATCATTGAGCACACCCTTGAAGGGGGGTTGCTTAGCCGTGTTTAGCGTGCCTCCGAGTTCAGCACTTCTATCAAATAGCTTGACCCGGGCGCCTCTTTTCGCTGCAATGGCTGCGGCTGTCAGTCCAGCAGGGCCCCCGCCTACAACCACGACCTTAGTCGATCGTAAAAGAGGTTTGAGTTCCGTCAGATCTCGCCCCACGTAGGGGTTGACCACACACCGAACCTCCTCCCCTTGATGAAGACAGGTGAGGCAGTAGTTACAGGCTATGCAAGGACGGATTCCTTCCTCTCGCCCCTGCTCTATCTTGGCAACAAACTCTGGATCCGCAATAAGCGCTCGCGCGGCTGCCGCCATGCTCACGTGGCCACCTTCTACGGCCTCCTTAAACTCAGCCGGGCGGTCCAAACGGCCGACTCCGATGACCGGGATCTCGACCGATTGTTGCAGTGCCCGGGACAGAGTCAGTTCCGTGGATCTTGGGATCTCCATAGGCGGCGACATCCTGAATTGGGTGAGACCGATACCCACTGAAGCGCTGAGATAATCAACTCCAAGTTCCGCCAAACGTTGGCCTACGTCTATCGCTTCATTAAGACACAAACCGTTATCCACGAAATCGGTGAGGCTGAGACGAACCCCAAGTAAAAGGTCACCGGCTATATGCGAACGAATCTCTTCAACAGCCTCCTTCAACAGTCGGAAGCGGTTTTCAAGACTCCCTCCGTACTTATCGGTTCGATCGTTGAAATAGGGTGAGAGGAAAAAATTGAGCCAGTATTCATGGCAGGCGTGGAGTTCCACCGCATCGAAACCACATTTTCTGGCACGGACGGCGGCCATAGCGAAGGCCTGCCGATAAGCCGTTATCTCCTTGTGCTGAAATGATGCAGGGGTTCGGCCAATGCCCTTGAAACTCAGCTGAACCCCGATGCGAGCCTCTTCTTTTATCTCTTGGGCCATATCAGTGAGGCCGGGCATGAGGTCGTCGCTATGGATTCCTAACTGACGATTGAACCCCCGACCATCCGGGTGGACAAAGGCAGCCCCCAGTACGATATAGGCCACACCGCCTCTGGCTCGGGCAATGAAAAAATCCTTAAAAGTCCGGGTGGTCGAGCCCTCTATTCCCGCCGAGTTGATGACCACGGGGGCCATGACGGTCCGGTTCTTGAATGCGGTTTCTCTAATCGAATACGGAGAGAAAAGACTCATGTGCTGCCGTCTGAATTCATTGAAAAGACTCTTTTTGGTCTGGGTGGCCTCATCAGGGAGCAAACTCGGCGTACCGTTTTGCAACTAAATTGTTAACAATCAAATAAATGACTAAAATCCCCCTTGTCAACAAGTTTTTCATAAAACTGTCATGCTGCGGGGAGATATCGGCCTTTGATAACTCAAACAGCCTGCTCATCAGGAAAAGGGGGGAAACCTATGGAGGACAGGTGAAAGCACAAACCCGCGTGGACTGACGGCGCACCGTTGATGCTGGAGATAGCAAGGAGGGCACGCGGACTGGAAAGCCCCTCAGCGTCAACGATTCCTTCGTTTGCCCATCTTTCTTAGAACTTGAGGGCTGATCCTGTCTTCAACTGAAAAACATAGAGCTTTTTTGCGTGGCTGATATGACCTTCAGCCAGCTCAAGAAGACGATCCGAGTCCTTTTTTTCCATAGCCTCAACCAACTGCCGGTGTTCCGCCATTATTTCGCGGAGAACATCGGGCGAAGACCATGCAGAGTAGCGAATGAGATGGCAGCGGTTTCTCAGGTCATTGATCATTCGTCTTAGATTCCGATTCCCCGAGAGTCTGAAAACATACCGATGGAAATTCGTGTCGGCTTCGACCATCCCTGAGATATCCTTTTGCTTGTGTGCTTTCTCGACCTTTTCCACCAATCTCTTGAGGGTCTTAATGTCTTCTCGGGTGGCCTTCTCCATGGACAGCCGCCAGGCCAATTGTTCTAAAGCGACGCGTATAACGAAGATCTCCTCAACTTCTTTCTCGTTGAGTTCGCTTACGGACACCCCCTTAAAGGGCGTGATGGTCACCAGTTCCTTGGTTTCAAGTATCTTGAACGCGTCGCGAACCCAATAGCGACTAACCCCAAACATCCGAGATAAACTCGCTTCAACCAGTCTTTCGCGCGGCTTAAAACCCCCCGTCAAGATCATGCTCTCGAGTTTGGCGACAAATTTCTGGAAGTCTTTCTTGTTATTGAACTTGGATGTCTCTTTCTTTCTGGTCGTGCTACCTTTCAAAATGGTTACCTACTGAGATTATTCCGTGCACTCATAAAAGCTTTCAGCCACTTGAGGCGCAATGTGTCCTCTTCCCAAGCACTCAATGTTGTAAAATAACATCTTTTGGGATCACGGTCAATAATGACCCCTCTCGGGCAAAACGCTTCCGTCCCTTCACATAAAACCGTCTAACGCCAGAAGGTCCTATAATATTATATCGCCTACTTAAAAGCCTTAAATCTCTTTTCTCTTCCTTAGAGGTAGGCGGGGTTCCCCAGCTCCAACGAATCTTGCACTGATTCTTGGGAACTCTAGCCATGATTCAAAAGCGCAATTACCGCGCTATTTCTTGGGCAAGGCGCAAGCCTTGAGCACCTCTTCGATCTCCGAGTCGGCCAGTTCTACGTAATCTTCGTTCATAACCTCAGCGAGCATATCAGAGCTCCAGACGTCATAGCCGGGGTTCGCTTCAAAAATCCACGTCTCCCAAGCTGGTTCAATGACGACGTCGGGAGTAAACTTCCAGCCGATGTCAAAGACCACCTCGGGTTCCCGGCCCATGAAGACCAGTTTGCCTCGATACTTGCCTCCCACCAAATACACATTCGGACAAACGTAAAATATCTTGATGCCTTCCCGTTTTAAGGCCGCCTCAGCATATTTCTGAATATAATCCGGGTGGACACTGGAATGCACATTGATGTGCATGTGGTTTGTGGTCGGCATGACCGGAAATTTCAACCCCTCAAGGAAGTGCTCGGACTTGAAGTACTCTTCCAGGGCCTTTTCCTCTTCAGCCCCAACGTTCCTGAAAGGAAATTGTGCATAAAATTGATTGATATACCACCGGTTCCAGACAAGCAGGTTGCACCCTGATTCTCCACCATCACAGGCTCTCAGGCCTATGTCCTTATTAAAGAACCACTGAAAGTCAAAGTGGGGTTTCCCCTCTGGTTCAACGCCGTGCAAACTCCCCATTCCAGCTTTCGGCGCCATATGGTCGATCTTTCTACTGGACGGCCAGCCCAAACGCTCAAAGTATCCTGCCATAATGGCTTCCAGTGAAGCAGGATGCACGGAAGTCTCTACATAGGCATGAACGTGAGACCCCTCTGGATCAGGATCGCCATACAACGCTGCACACAGCCGGCGCCAGTGATCGGACTCGGCGAAATATTCCTTAACCTCATCAAGCAACACTTTTCGCTCCATTTCATTACCTCCTTCATCTGAATAACGAACTTATACACCATTCTACTTCTTTTTGTCGTAAGACCCGGGTTTCACAGGGGGGCTGAAGACACTAATCAGCACCAAAGGTTCATCTCCCAGGGTTTTAACCCCGTGTTCAACACCCGGTTCGGTAAAGACCGTTACGCCGGCTTCCAGTGGATAGACTTCGTCACCGACCTGCGTTTCACCCTTTCCAGAGATCACATAGATGATCTCCTCTTCACGTTCGTGTCTGTGAGTTCCCGGATCGCTTCCCGGTGGAAAAGTGACCACGCCGAATATCATATTTCGGCAGCCACTTGACTCAGGCTCTATGAGTTTCTTCCAGAGCCTCCCCGGCAACTGGATGCCCTCTATGTTTCGTTCACTCACGTAATGCATCCTTTTTCTCCTTTCTTGCAAATCCTCATTTTTCCCCATTAGAAGGTGTAACGGTATTTAAGCGGCTCCCACTGATTCTCGAGTTACCTGATGAGGCTGGGGATGAACAAGGTCAACTGTGGAAAAACGTTGATCAAAAACAAAATCCCAAGCATTGCCAGCACGATAGGTACAGTCCGCAGGGCCACCCTCTCTACCGGCACATCAGCAATGGCTGATGAAACGAAAAGGCAATAACCCACTGGCGGTGTTAGAAGCCCAATGGACATATTCATGATAAAGATCATGGCTATATGCAGGGGATCGAAACCCATGGCCTCACAGAGAGGCATCAATACGGGCACAATGATCACTGTGGCCACGAGGATGTCAATTATAAGACCCACGGCCAGAAGGATAATATTCAGCAACAAAAGGATGACCCACTTGTTTTCCGAAATACCGAACATGAAATCCGTGAACATCTGGGGCAATCCTTCGTTGATCGAGATGTAGGAAAAGACCGACGCACCGGCAATAATGATGACCAACTTGGCCGTGTTTTTGGCCGAATCCAGAAGAACCTCAGGCATATCCCGCCATGACATCTCTCTGTATATGTGGATAGCAACAATCAGCGAATAGATAACGCCAATCATGGCCGATTCAGTGGGCGTAAAGATCCCCGTCAGAATACCCCCAACAATGATGAGCGGTGTGAGGACGGCCAGAATCGACCGCCTGAAAGTGACGACCACTCTTTGCCAAGTGAACTGGGTGTGGGTTCCCCCGTATGCCCTCTTCCTCGCGATGAAATAGCAGAGAACCATCAGGCCGAAACCGATCATCATGCCTGGGATGTATCCGGCCAGAAACAGGCTCAGCAAGGACAGGCCTGAGGTCATGGAATAGACGATCATCGGGATAGAGGGCGGAATGATGTTGCCTAACGGCCCAGCAGTCCCTACCACAGCAGCAGAAAAGTCCCTGGGGTATTTCTCCTCCTCCATGGACGGCACCAAGACCGAGGCCACAGCCGCCGTGTCCGCCACGGCTGAGCCTGAGATGCCACCCATGACCATTCCGGTCAGGACCGCAACCATGGACAAGCCGCCTGTCAAATGGCCGATGAGGGCATTGGAAAAATCCACCGCCCGTTTTGATATCCCGCCCTGGCACATGATTTGCCCCACCAGAATGAAGCCGGGTATGGCCAGGAGGGCAAACGAATCCATGCCGATCATGAGTCGCTGAGCTATGATCTCAAGGGGGAGGCCGCCGGCGATGCAGGCGATGCTGGCTGAAAAGCCGAAGGCGAAGTATAGAGGCATGCCAAAGAGCACAAGCACAAAAAAGGTCAGGGCTACAATTAGCATCAACATGTTTTGATTTCGACCTCGCTATGGTTGACCCATTCTTTATTGTAAAAGGACCTGACAATGATCTCGGTGAGATAAAGGCCTATTAACAGACCGCCCACCGGGATAGACAGGTACATGTAACCCATCGAGATTTCGAGCGTGGGCGACTTCGCCTCAGCCACAATGGGGAGGATCTTTAGTCCATATTGAATCATGACCCAGCAAAAGCCAATCATCAGGAGCCGCACAACGGTCAGCCAGACAAACCTTACCTTGCCGGGCAAAAGACCCACAAGATAAGACATCTGGATGTGGGTCCGCTCACGGGTGACCAGAACCGCGCAGAGCATGACCATCCAGAGGAATATGTATCGGCTCAGTTCCATAGACCAACCCGGGGGCATATGAAAGACGTAGCGCATGACGACAGCGTAAGAAAGTATCGCTACGATCGCACTCATGAAGAGGGTGCAGATGAACTTGAGAAGATTTTCAAAGGTGTCCAAAACTTTAACGATTTTCATACGGCGCCTCAAAGATGGGGACGGGGCCTCAGCCCCGTCCCTGGGGTTATCCTCGCTTGCTATTACTATCTCAGGGATTCAATAAAGGCCATCCCCTCGTTGTAGAAGTCCGCACCAATCTTGTCCCGGAACTGGCCGTGAATTGGCCTTGTCAGTCCCCTGAATTTGTCAAAAGCCTCCGGAGGGAGTGAATTCACTTTGACACCGTTCGCTTCAAGCAAAGGTTTCGACTTTTCGTCCAAATCTTCCTGCTGCAACCGCGCCCAACGCATAGCCTCTGAAGCAGTCTCCTTGATGAGTCTTTGCTCTTCGGGAGAAAACTTGTCGAAGAACTTCTTGCTCATGATCAGAGGCGCGGTTTCGTAATAGTGCTTGCTCCGGGTGGCATATTTGGCAATCTCGTAAAGTTTCAGAGTGTAACCCAGGCCGTATGTGGTGGAAATACCGTCTACGGTGCCCTGGCGCAAACCCAACAGGCACTCTTGCCAAGCCATGGGAGTGGCCACGCCGCCCATGGAATTCATGGTCGACATATCCAAGGGAGTCTCCACGGTACGGATCTTTAGACCCTTAAGGTCATCAGGCCCGTTGATGGGACGCACGTTGTTCCAGATACCCCGGAAGGACCAGGTCGCCCAGCCCAGACCGACGATGTTTTTCTCCTCCAGGATCTTGAAGAGCTTTTCCCCAATGGGGCCGTCCAGGAACTTGTTGGCCTCATCGTGATTGTTGAAAAGGTAGGGCAGCGGCACAAAAAAGAATTGTGGCACAAGATTGGCTATGACCGATCCGCTCACGATCGCTGAATCAAGCGTCCCTAATCTACAGCCCTCAATCATTTCGCGATCGCCACCCATAACACCTCGACCAAGGATGTTAACGACCAGTTTGCCGGCAGCTCTTTCCTTCATCAGGGCTTCCCATTTGACGAGGCCCTGATGGATCGTGGTTTCTGGAAGGGCAACGGTGGCTACCCTGATCTTCTTTTCAGCCGCACCTGCCGAAAAAGCGATAAGGACCAAAGCAACACACAAGATACCAATAACACATGACTTCACCTGCTTCCTCATTTCGATACCTCCTTTTCCTTGCTGAAAAAATAGAAAATTCATTTTAGAAAACCTCAAATGACGTGCTAAGCACTCGCCCTGACCTCATGTGAACTCCTGTGGTTCTGCTGGCACAAATGCCGAGCCCGCCGAGTCTAGATCTGCCTCGCCAATTCAAAGGCAGCATGAATGGCGTCCATGGCATTGCCCACACTCTCACAGTCTCCCACACGATACCAAACACCCTGGTTTGCCCCATCTGAAGGCCCGATACCTAAATCAGGTTTCGTACCCACGGCCAAAACCACCCGCCGGGCGGGGATCTTGAACTCGTTTCCGCCTCCAACCAAAGGCCGGTCCGAGACAACCACCGCGTCCCGATGAATAGCCAAAGCCCGGTGACCCGTCAGAATTCGAACTTTTCTGCCCGCTAATCGGTCAAGAAGATTCTCTCGAACGCCGATGCCAAGAGTCATATCCCGACCCGGTGAGTCAAGCATTTCAACCACAATCACCTGCATACCCTTTTCGGACATGAAGTCCGCAGTCTCTAGACCCGTTGCCCCGCCACCGATCACGACGACAGGATCTCGGTCTGAGAGAGTGATAGTGCCGTCAAGAATGCCATGCGCATCCGTTACATGATCCAACTCAACTCCGGGGATTCCAGGCCTGATGGGAACAGAGCCCGTGGCCAAAACATAAACCTCAGCCTTGAAGGACTCCAAAAGCTCGGAGGTAGCCCTTATTCCTAAACGAGCGTCAACGCCGATACGAGAGAGCAGGTTGGCATAGAATTCTGGAAGCTTAAGAAAATCGCGCCTATGAACCGCTGCGGCAGCCAGATTGAACTGGCCACCCAGCCTGTTCTTTTCTTCGAAAAGAATGACCTCATGCCCTCTCAACCTTGCCACTCGGGCGACCTCACACCCGGCGGGGCCTCCACCCACCACCACGACCCTACGCCTGTTTTTGCTCGGGATTATCGGGCGCTCAAGCTCATAACCAGCCTGAGGATTATAGATGCAGGTGACCCGCCCTATTTTCTGGTCGCGAAGTCCTCCCAAGCATCCTTGGTTACACCTGATACAAGACCGGATCTCTTCAAGCCGGCCCTGCTGGACTTTCAGCGGCCACTCCGGATCGGCAATTAGCGGCCGGCCGAGGCCAACCAAATCTGTTTGCCGCGATTCCACGGCCTGGATGGCAAGCTCAGGGGTCAAGGAATTGCCGACGATCACGGGAACTGAGACGGCTTCCTTTATCCCCCTGGCTAAAGGAAGCAAAACCCCTCTTGGGACATGGCTTGGGGGAATGGCGATGTGATTGATGTGTCCCAGGCCACCGGAAACATTGATGGCCGTGACCCCTCCCTCTTCCAGGGCTTCAGAAAATGCAATCCCGTCTTGAGGCGTAAATCCCCTGTCGTGGAACTCGCTCCCTGACACCCTGAAAATCACGGGAAAATCCGACCCCACTTTCTCTCTGATGGCCGTCAAAATCTCCAAGGGAAAACGAAACCGCCCGGACCTATCTCGGCCATACGCATCGGTCCTGCGGTTCCAGTAAGGAGAGAGGAACTCTGACACAATACATCCGTGACAAGCATGAACTTCGACCGCATCAAATCCTGCTTCTCTAGCACGACGGGCCGCTTGTGCAAAAAGTCCTGTCAGGAAATGGATTTCATCAGGGGTCAATTCCCTGGATTCAGGTCCCGCACCAGGAGCCTTTACGGAGGCTACGTAGCGGGCATATCCAGTGACATGCTGGCGAAAGTAGAGCCCGATTTGGAGAGAGACCGATGCTCCCCCTTCATGGATGCGTTGTGAAAGCCTTCTGAGATCTTGGATGAGATCATCTTCATAGACACCTAACGCATGTTCAATATGAGGGAGTTGCGGGTGAATGGATGCTTCTTCAACAGTGATAAGACCAACGCCACCTTCGGCGCGACTGACGTAGTATTTGATCAGGCGCTCAGTGACCTGTCCTTTAGGCCCTGCCAATCGGGTGGACATGGCGGTCATTACAAGTCGGTTTTTCAGTTCAACCGGTCCCAGACGAACAGGCTCAAAGAGAACCATCTCAATCCTTTCCTGGTGAGCCGAGGTTTACAAGAAGGGCAGTACGAACCAGAAAACACTTGAGATATCAATGAGATACTATTTTTGTCCACATATTCGATATCTAGATTGTTAACAATCCTATTCGCAGCTTTTTTCTTTGTCAAGCTTTTTTGCGGGTCCCCTGCCTCCAGGAATTGGACGAAAAGAAAAGGCTGAACCCAATCATAAACGATTGTGCTTCAGCCTTCCCTTTTTCTCAAACCGGGTTTCGAACTCTCTTTGCCCGTTTGTTCCAGGCTCAGCGGCGTCTTGTTCGGAGCTCTTCAGCCATCTCCTTAATCTCTGTCAAGGTCTGTTGCATCTCACTCCAGCCATACCATAATGCATAGTCCGGGTTGTTTTGGAAGGTGCCTTGA
>JASFTV010000087.1:0-11774 GCA_050050615.1 Desulfobacteraceae bacterium | reverse complement strand
TCTCATGGGTACGCCAAACCAAAATACCCCGACACTGGTGACCAAGGCTACCTGAATATTGCCGATCAGGGCGAAAGGAATGGTTTTGCCGAGGATAAACTCGACCGGCCTGATGGGCGTGACCATGATCTGTTCCATGGTACCGACTTCCTTTTCCCGAACCACCGCCATGGCGGTCAGGTTCAGGGTGGATACCATGATGACCAAGGCGATAATGCCGGGAACATAGAAGTTCCTGGACAGGAGCGATGTGTTGTACCAGATCCGGATCTCAGGCCGGATAATGCCATCCGGCCCAGCCGGAAGGACCTTTCTCAGAGACGGATTCTGGTCAAGGCGTCTCTCGAGCCTGGCCCGGTTGAACCTCTCGATGATTTGCCTGGAGTAACTCTGGACAAGGGATGCCGTGTTGGAGTTTGTCCCGGCTACGATGACCTGGATCAACGCCGTCCGGCCGCTCTCCACCCGGGCAGCCAAGTCAGTTCCAAAGTGCAGCGCAGCCTTGGCCGTGCCTTTGTCGATGAGCTCAGTCATCTCATCAGGGCTTTTGACGGCGGCGACGAACTTGAAGTATCCTGAAGAAGAGAAAGCGAATGCGATTTCCCGGGAAATGGTTGAATTGTCCTCGTCATATAAGGCTATGGGGATATTTTTGAGATCGAGGTTGGCTGCGTACCCGAAAGCGACCAACTGGACGAGCGGGGGAAGGACAATAAGAACCCTGAGTCGGGGGTCCCGCATTGCTTGGAGGAATTCCTTGAACAGAAGCACTTTGACTCTGAGCAACAGCAATCGCATTACAAGAGCCTCTTTGTGAATCGTTTTCTGGCCAAGTTCAGGACCAACACAGCATAGATGAGCAGGGCCACGACCTGGGGCCAGAGAACCGAGTAGCCCACACCCTGTAGGAAGAGCCCTTTAAGGATTTCCACGAAATACCGTGCCGGAACAACGATGGTAATCACCTGAAGCACCAGAGGCATGTTTTCGATGGGGTAGATAAACCCGGAGAGAAGAAACGAGGGTAGGAACGCACTGATCACAGCTAGTTGACCAGCCTGAAGCTGACTTTTGGAGATCACCGAGATGAAGAGCCCCCAGGACAGGGTCCCGATCAAAAAGATGAGCGCCGTCAGAAGAAGGTGGAGATAACTGCCGCGAAATGGAACCCCGAAGATTAGAACACCGGCGCCTACCACAAGGGCCAGGTCAATGAGGCCGACCGCAAGGTAAGGCAGAAGTTTGCCCACGAGCAGCTCCAGGCTTGAAATGGGCGTGGAGATGAGTTGTTCCAAAGTGCCGGTCTCCTTTTCCCTGGACACACTCAGCGCCGTCATGAGCGTACCGATGGCCATCATAATGACTGCGGTGAGCCCTGGAATAATGAAATTCTTGCTCTTCAGTTCCGGGTTGAACCAGACTCTGATGCGCCCCTCAAGGGGCATAGCCACCATTTTGAGTCCAGCCCGTCGCAACCGCTTCTCTTGGAGGGCGATGTCGAAGCCGGCAGCCAAGGCCTTGAGATAGCCTACTGCGATTGTGGCCGTGTTAGAGTCTGAGCCATCGAAAACAGCCTGGATCGGCGCCTTAACGCCCTGCTTGATACGGGAGGCAAACCCGTTGGGGACGATGAGTGCCATAAGCGCTTCACCCCGCGCCAAAGCGAAGTCCATCTCTGTTTCGCGGTCCAGGTATCTGACCAACGCGAAAAATCTTGAATCTGTCAGCAGGTGCGTAAATTCCCGGGAGACAGGTGTCTTGTCCCGGTCCAGAATCAGGATGGGAATGCGATCTACGTCCAGGCTCAGGGCGTAACCAAAGAGAAAAATCATGAGCAACGGAATAAAGAGGGCGCCCATAAGGCTGCGGATATCCCGGCTCATTTGGATAAACTCTTTCTTGGTGAGTGCCTTGATTCTTCGGATGCTCATGCGTCCTCCCCGGGTTTATGGCCAACCAACGCTACAAAAACGTCTTCCAAAGTGGGCTCTATCGGCTTGATCTGGTCGATCACGAGGCCTGAGGCCGACAGGATTGGCGGCAGGTAGACTTCTGCCTTAGCGTCTTGGGTCAGTCGAACATGAAGGGTGCGGCCAAAAACAGCCGCATCCAGGACGTGATCTGCGTCAACGAGCGTCTCTACTGCGGCCAAAACATCATTCGTCCCAATCTCATAGATCCTCCCTGCTAAGTATTTGTTTTTCAACTCGGCTGGTGAGCCCATAGCGATGAGCTGCCCGCGGTTTATCAGGCCAATCCTATTGCAATACTCAGCCTCCTCCATGTAATGGGTGGTCACGAAGATCGTGACCCCTTGGTCCGCCAAGGCGTATATGAGATCCCAGAAATTCCGCCTTGTCCCAGGGTCTACCCCTGACGTGGGTTCATCAAGGAAGATGATCGGGGGTCTGTGGAGCAGGGCACAACCCAGGGCGAGGCGCTGCTTGAGACCGCTGGGCAGTTCCCTTGTTAAAGAGTCCCGGCGGTTCTTCAGCCCGGTAAGAGAGAGAACCTCTTCGGCCCGCCTTTCACAGACCCTGGCACCCAAACCGTAAATACCTCCAAAGAACCGCATATTTTCTTCAACCCGGAGGTCATCATAGAGGGAGAATCTCTGGGACATATAACCGAGCCTGGCCTTAATCTCTTCAGCTTGGGTGAGGATATCCAGACCATGGACCCTGCCTTCACCTGACGAGGGCCTTAGAAGGCCGCAGAGCAGACGGATTGTCGTGGACTTACCCGCCCCGTTGGGGCCCAGAAAACCGAAGATCTCGCCTGAGGCGACCTCAAGGGAGATACGGTCCACAGCCGTAAAATCTCCGAATCGCTTAACGACATCCTTGAGGTAGACGGCCGCCCTCACTGCCCCTCACCTCCGCCTTTTTCTTCCACAAGAGAGAGGTAAACGTCCTCGAGGCTCGGCTGAATCCTCTCCACATGAAAAGAGCTCAGGCCGATGGAGGCCAAGCCTGCCTTTACACGGTCCAAATCGGCCTCATCCGAAAGGGAGAAATGAATGCCAGCGCCGAAAATGCTGGGGTTTAAGACTTGCGTCTCGGTCTTGAGATACTTGAGGGCCTTGCGACGCTCAGAGACCGTGAGATTGAACAATTGGCCTCTAAGGAGCCGCCGCATAGCCTGAGGTTCCATGACCAACCGGACACGTCCTTGGTCAAACACGGCAATGCGATGGCAGCGGTCAGCTTCGTCCAGGTAGGTCGAGGCAACGACAATAGTCACCTTTTCTCTCCTCAGTTCGTAAAGAATCTTCCAGAAGTCACGGCGCGATACAGGATCAACACCGTTTGTGGGCTCATCCAAGAAGAGCACCTTGGGTGTGTGAATCAGGGCGCAGGTCAAGCCCACCTTCTGCTTCATACCGCCCGAGAGGTGACGAAAAAGGCGGTCAGTGAAGGGCTCAAGGCCTGAAAATGCCAGAAGGCGTCTCATGCGCTGCACATACTGCGATTGAGGGACTTCATAGAGGTCAGCATAAAACGAGACGTTCTCACTTACGGTAAGATCTTCATAAAGACCGGCTGGCTGTGCCATGTAGCCTATATCAGGCTTAACGTCCTCTGGATCCGCAGCCACATTACGGCCCAGTACAAATGCCTTCCCGGCTGTAGGTCTCATCAAACCGCACAGGATACGGAGGCATGTGGTCTTTCCAGAGCCGTCCGGGCCAACGAGGCCGAATATTTCACCTTCTTCCACGGAGAAAGTCAGGCCGTCTAAAGCCTTCATCGTGCCGAAGGTGCGGGACAGGTTCTCAACCTCCACGATCGCCATGGTTCTCACCTCAAAACAACATCCACCGGCATACCTGCCTTCAGTTCCTGTTTGGGGTTTTCCAGGGTCACTTTGAGGCGATAGACCAGCTTGACACGCTCTTCCTTGGTCTGGACATTCTTTGGTGTAAATTCGGCTTCAGGCGAGATGTAGGTGACCGTGCCCGGATAAGCTTTCCCTGGAAAGCTGTCCGAAATAACCTCTGCCTTTTGTCCGAGATAGATCCTTCCCAGTTGTGTCTCGGGCACATAGGTCTTCACCCAAACCCTGTTCAACCGGGCCAGGGTCAGGACGGGGCTACCCGCTTGAACAAATTCCCCTTCTTCCACATCCTTGACCGTCACGAACCCATCAAAGGGAGCGTAAAGACGGGCTTTGGCCAGATCATCTTCGGCTACGGTCAACATGGCCCTAGACTGCTGCGTTTGAGCTTGAAGGGCCTTGAGGTCGTGTTTCATCTTCTCCACTTCCCGGCGCCCGGCTTCGGCCGCTCTGAGCGCCGCATCAGAACCGATGAGGTTGGCTTGCCCCTCCAAGATCGTCTCCTGACGAGGTCCGGCCTTGACCAGCTTGTAACGCTCTTCTGCCGCCTCATAGGCGGCCCGGGCGGCCTCTGCGCTGGTTCGGGCCGCATCATACTGACTGACTGAGATGATATGGCGTTCATAAAGGCTCTTCATCCTCTGATAGTCACGCTCTCGATTTTCCCACTCTGTTTTTGCCCTGTTCCGAGCCGCAGCGGCCTCAGCGATCTCTTCTGCCCTGGAGCCCGTCTTGAGACTTCGGTAACGGGCATCTGCCGCGGATACCCCGGCCTTGGCCCGCTTGACTTCAGCACTTAAGACCTCCTCCTTGATCTTGATGGCCAGCGACAAGGAGGCCTGCCTTGCTTCGAGCTCTTTGACCCGTGCGGCAGCCTGCTCGCGCCGCGCTTTGAGAATTTCTTGCTCGAGTTCGGCAAGGGGATCACCGTTTTTGACCGGGTCGCCTTCATCAACCAGTATTCGGGCTACATGTCCAGGGAGACGAAAACTCATGTCTACCTCGGTAACCTCAATGTGGCCCGAGGCCATGATATCGGTGTCCGCGGGGGTGGCACGATAATAGCCCAAATAGTAAACCAATCCCGCAACCGCGAGAAGCGGGAAAAGGAGAGCAGGAATCTTGCTTCGCTTCATGTCTCACTCCTTCTTGGTATGTCCTATGATGGTGCCAGCATAGGCGAGGACCATGGCCTTAATAGCGATTCGCCGCTGCTTAAGGAAGCCCTCGAAGTCCGAGACATCGAAGTCTAGCAAATGCTCCAGAAGGGGAGGGCTTATGAAACTGATTACGCACATACCGACCAGATTAACAATCAAATGGATCGCTTCTACAGAGCTCAGGCCCAATTCTTCGGCCACACGACGGACGAGGTCTATGGGGGTGAAGCCCGAGTTCAATGCGTCGCTCTCATGAAGTTCCTTGAAAGACTTCCGAAAGCGCTCGCCGCCGTCCACAACCTCCCGCAAGATGATCTTTATGAATCCTGGATTTTTTTCGTAAGTATCCATGTATGAGTCCACGACGCCTTGTAGACGGGTGGTGAGGGGTCCCTTGGCAAGCCAGGCCTCTCTGACCTGGGTGAGAATTCTTTCGAAGGCCGCCTTGATGACCTGACTGTAAAGGTTCTCCTTGGAACGGAAATAATAATGGAGCATCGCCTTGTTCACTCCGGCAGCATCTGCAATGGCTTGGGTGCGCGCTCCGAAGAAGCCATTGCTCGCAAATTCCTCGGTTGCTGCTGCAAGGATGCGATCCTCGGGCGTCGCCTGATTCCTTGTCCCTGAAGTCTGGTTCGTTGTCATGGCTGTCCTCTTTAGGTAATAACCTTTTGGTTTAACTAACTAGTCGGTTTACTCAAATGGTTAATATGCTAAGTCTCTCCCAATGTCAAGCAAAAAATAGCTGTCAACATATTATCTGTACCGGGCTTATCTCAGCCTTCTGGCCTGTTCGTGGGCGGCTCTTGAGGGATAATTCGAGTGGGGAATGGCCAGTCGGGTTGGGCCGGGGCTTTTCCTGGCATCATTATTGCTCACACGATAAGCGCGGAGAGGTTGTGGTCTGCCGTGCCAGGTTGTTGATGAAGACCGAGAGATCTCTATAAGTGCTACCTGAGATTGACAAGTTTTCCTTAATAAACTAAAATTTTAGTAACTAAGAATAAGTGATAAAGCGGTCTCTTGCGTTTTCCTTTTGCTAGTGCAGTTGAGTTGAAGAACCCTTTGCTTAAAGCTTTTTCACCTGGGAGAGCATGTCACTTTATCATACAGACCAAAGAGATCCCCTCTTTCCAAGATCAAATGGCCTTATCAGGCGACTTTTCTACGTCAGATTTAATGGGTATCCTGACAGGCGGAGCGGCAGGGATAGAAGAAGTGGGGAGGACCGGAGGATCAGACAAGAGGCCTTCAGCGGCCCGGACCGAAGAAGCGGTAAGGATCGCCGAAGGAGTGAGCGTCGAGCAAAGTATCTGAGAATTCCCATTTTCATCAAACTGGCCACCCTATCCACCTTACTCATCTTTTTGGTCATTTCTACGATCGGATTTTCGATCCTGACAGAGCAAAAAAAGCGATTTACGGGGCAGTTAGTAGATCTTGGGCAGAGCATGGTCCGCATCGCTAGCAACAATGCGCCTGACAAGATTCTGGGGGAAGAGGATTTGGCCTTGTTTCAGCTGGTAAGAGACATTGCTGAAAACGAGCAAGTGGTCTATGCGCTTGTCACAGATCACAAGAGCGTGATCAAAGCCCATAGCCGCATTGATGAGGTTGGCAAGCTCTATTCCGAGCCAAAGGAGATTCAGTTTCTGAGAAAAGAGGGTGAAACAAGAACCAGCACCATCAATCATGATGGGGAGGAATGCCTTTTCTTTGAATCCCCTGTGACCTATCAGGACCTCAAGGTTGGTGAAGTCCGGCTGGCTATTTCGAAAAAGAGGATCTTACAAAACATACAAGAAGCCAAAGTTTATTTTGTCTTCCTAGCGATCATCATGACCCTTGTGGGGATCCTCCTGAGCCTCGGGCTCAGCATGTATTTTTCACGTCCTATCAGACAACTTGGAGAGATCACCAGGGCTCTTGGTATGGGAGAGTTCAACTGCCGAATCAGGGTGAATCGAAATGATGAATTTGGAGACCTTGCCTATGCTTTTAACAGAATGGCTGAGGACCTCGAGCTCAAGGAGAAAATCAAGGATTCGTTTGGGCGGTATGTGACACCGGAGATCGTGGAAATGATCCTTTCAAATCCGGATAAGCTATGGATGAAAGGATCCAAGGTGCGCGCCACGGTTCTTTTTGTTGACATACGGGGTTTTACGACCCTTTCGGAAAACATGGATCCAGAGGCTGTTGTGCGGCTTCTCAATGACTACCTCACCCGGGTGACCGATACCGTCATCAAGTACGGAGGCCATATTAACAAGTTTGTAGGAGATGAGGCTATGGCTATTTTCGGTGCCCCCATCATCAATCCTCACCATGCTGAAGCGGCTGTCAAGGCGGCACTGGACATACAGGAACAGATCGTTGACCTTAACCGCGAAAAGCTTTTGGAAGATGTAACGATTGGTGTGGGCGTGGGGTTAAACTCAGGCGAGATGGTCGCTGGGAATCTCGGTAGCGAGAGAAGGATGGAATACACTGTGGTCGGAGACAATGTCAATGTGGCCTCCAGGCTTACAGCGCTCGCAAAAGCTGGAGAGATTCTCATCAGCAAGCGAACGTATGACTTGATTCGAGATAAAAGCAGGCTGAAAGTAGAGGAGAGAGGTAAGGCGCCTGTCAGGGGAAGAAGAAGGCAGATAACGATCTACCGTGTGTTCCGTTTACAGGAGATGGCGTATGGTGGGCTCGGGGAAGAGGTCATTCAAAGTTAGGTGGGGAATTGGTCTGTGTTTTTTGATCGCAGCCGGCCTTTTGTTTGCCTCAGCCTGTGCTGGCTTGGGGTCCATGCCCAAGTCATCTCGGGCGGACGCTACCCGAGGAAAGCCGGAGCCACTGATATTTAGTTCGGAGGAATACATTGCGTATCGGCTGGAAGAAGGTGAAAGCCCACCCGTCCTCGCAGAAAGGTTTTTGGGGAACAAAAGTCGATCATGGATCATTGAGGAAGCGAACAGGGGTATTTCTTTTGAAAAGGATGATATGGTCATCATTCCCCTGAAAGAGGAAAATCGAGGCGGTCTGTCTACAGATGGTTACCAGGTTGTGCCTGTTCTCTGTTATCATCACTTGGCTGAAGATTGTCGTTCTTCCCTCTGCACACCCGTGTCTCTCTTTGAAAGGCAGATGCGATACCTTAAAGAGAATGGCTACCGGGTCATCGCCATGAGCGAACTCCTGGAATTTTTGAACTATCAACGCGAACTTCCCGAAAAAGCGGTTGTTATCACGATCGATGACGGCTATCGGTCTGCTTATGATAGAGCCTATCCTATGCTGAAAAAATACGGTTTCGTGGCAACCTTCTTTATATATACGGATTTTGTGGGAAGGTCTGATATCGCGATAACCTGGGATCAGCTCAAAGCGATGAAGGCTGACGGTTTTGAGATCGGATCCCACACTTTGACTCATTGCGATCTTACCAAGAAAGAGGAAGGGGAAGATGTTGAGACCTATTTGGCAGAGGTTAGAAGACAGCTCCTTCTTTCCAAGCAGATCATTGATAAAAAACTGGATCAAAACACGGTTTACCTTGCCTTTCCCTATGGCGAGTATGATCACCGTATACTGAATCTATGTGAGCAGCTCGGTTACGAGATCGGATTCTCCGTGAAAAAAGGGAGCAATCCCTTCTTTTCCGATCCTCTGACGTTGAGAAGAAATCAGATACTGAAAAAAGACATGGAAAGCTTCGTGACAAAGCTCAAGACGTTTCATGATTTTCCATTAAGGTGAAAGATGAGATACAAAAGCCAGGCTCTGATCTGTATTATGCCCTTGGCCATATCCCTGATCGGCTGCGCACCACTGATTGAGAAATTTCAGAGAAAGGTCTATGAAATACGAGAGGAAGAATATGTCGAAACATACCTCCATAGAGGACGGGATTATGAGGACGGAGGAGATCTTGTTGAAGCTCTCAAAAGTTACAAGATTGCGCTGACTATAGACCCCTCGAACCAGGAGGCTGTCAATGGCCGCAAGCGGCTGGAAAAGGTATTACGCCGTACTGCCGAGAAGCATTACAAGGCCGGTCTCAAGTTACAGAAGGAGGGAAAATATGGCGAGGCCCGCCAACAATTCCTCACTGCTCTGAGGTTGCGGCCCGATCATCCCGAAGTGATAAAGATCCTCACTTCCAGAAAACGGATACCCATTAAGAGGTATGTTCTCCATAAGGTTAAATCAGGTGAGAGTCTTTCCAAGTTAGCAGCACTCTATTATGGAGACCGTGAGAGGTTTTCCGTTATAGCCCGATACAATAATCTGAACGATGCCACCCGTATCCGAGCGGGTCAGGAGATCAAAATCCCTGAAATAGAAGGGGTGGCATTCCTGGAGAAGGGGGAGAGAATCCAGATAGAAGAGGAGGGTGCCTCTCAAGAATATTGGGATTGGTATGGTCTCACAGAAGAGGAAGCAGGAGAGGTTGAACCTGGGGCAAAGACACAAGAAATTCTAGACCAGTTGGCCATTTATCGCGAACACGGTGTTGAGCTATTCAAAGAGCAGAGGTACCGGGAGGCTATTACTGAATTTAAGAAGGTTCTGTGCGTGAACCCTGATGACAGCGTGTCGGTAGAATACACCTACATGTCCTATTATCGGAGGGCTGTAGCCCTTTTCGAAAAGCAGGATTACCTGGCTGCTCAGGAGCAGTTCAAGGCGTCATTGCGATACAACAACGACTGCCACGAATGCCATGCCTACATAAGGAGGAGTGAGGATTTATACAAGGAGATGCACTACAAAAGGGGCATTCAGCACTATGGTAAGGAGCGATTGGTAGAGGCAATAAAGGAATGGGAATTGGTGAGACGCCTTGACCCCAATTATAAAAGAGTAGACTATTATATCAAAAAGGCGAAAGTTATATTGATGAAATTGGAGGAACTAAAAAGAGAGATGGAAAGGGACACTATGGGTATCGGAGGGGGTTAACGTTTTCTCAACAAAACATAAATGGCGCCTGTGCCGCCGTCGTAAGGTCTTGCCGTGGCAAAAGCGAGCACGATCTTCCTAATGGATCCCCTGCCTAGCCATACGGGCAACCCTTCCTTTAGAACGGGAAAGCTATCCGGTGAATTCAGCCCCCGACCGTGAACGATGAGGACGCACCTCAGGCCATTGCCGTAACTTCGATGAAGAAAATCCCTGACCGCTGTTTTAGCTTCCTGTTTGGTAAGCCCATGGAGATCTGTGTAATCCTGGACCGGGAACTCCCCGCCCTTAAGTTGCTTCATGAGTTTACGGCTGAAACCTTTTATAGATCCCTCAATATATTCGTCGCTAAAGGTGATGTCCATTTCTATGGAGGCTCTGACCAGTCCCTGAAGGTGAGCCATAGCTTCCTTATCAGCATCTGGGGCCGGATGGGAGGGGCGGATATTTGTGCCCTGACCCCAGACGCCCCTCTTTTTGTCCGCTGGAAGCGGCGTGACATCCGACATGGCTTCAAGAAAATAGTCCTTTTCCTTGGGCACATCCTCAGCATCAATGGGTTCATCTCTTATCGCTTGTTCAGATCTTTTTTGGGACCGCTTGAGCTTGACATCGAGGTTCTCAAAAGCTGGATTAAAGAGATCTTTCTTCTTTTTCATATCTCTCCCCTAAAAGGAGCAAAACTCAAACTCATTTATGGCTTGAATCTCCTGCCGCAAATTTATTATAACATAACGAAAAAAGATCCTGAAAACAAGAACTCAGATCAGTTCACATTAAGGCAGAACGATCCCCGACGACAGTGAATAAAGGAGACATAATCAGGAGCCGTCATGCCGAGAATGGATGATTATAAACAGGCGTCCCAACTTGGAAGAGATGCGTTGGCAGGGAAGAATGGCGATCTCGTGGCAGGTTTTTCAGGAGCCGATATCCAAAGGGACAGACAAGGAAATACGACCCTGTCTTTGGACTTCTTAAACCAGGAGGTTATTGTTTCTTGGCCCGATTTGGAGTTTCTAAAAAAAGGCTCCAATGAGGAATTACCTATCCAGCAGGAGATTTTGCTTCTTCATTACTTGCATGGGGCGTGGGTGTCCAGCGGTGCAGGGATCGAAGAGGAATGGATTGCATTCCAGGAGGTACCTGACGGAAGATTCTATCTGGATGCTTTCCAAAGACGCGCCAAAAATCCGATGGTCCAGGCCTTTGGAAACGATCCTGAGCTGCTTGTAAAGCTTGGGACAGAATTCTTGGGCGCCACTCCGTTTGATCAGGGCGATTTTTCGATTTTGATCAAGGCCCTGCCTTTAATCCCCGTCGCATTAATCCTGTGGAGAGGTGATGAGGAATTCCCGCCGGAAGGAAACATCCTCTTCGACCGAAGCGTATCCAAAATCCTTTCTGCAGAAGATATTGCCTGGCTTTCAGGTATGGTGGTTTACCCACTGATAGGAATGGCAAAAGCGAAGGGCTAAATCAGAAGAGGCAAACTCCGAGGCATAAGTTGCGGCGCATGGGTACGACATTCTCGGGTGATGATGAAAAAAGGATCCCCATGACCCCCTGCTCAGGCGACGAGGGGAACCTGAATTCCGGACAGCCTGGGGCATCGTGTAAAAACAGGCGCTTCTATGGTGGAAACCTTAGATTTGGATTTATGTGGTACACCAGTGGCATCAACGCTTCTCTGATACCAGGTATAGACGAAATAGTTTTGGACGGGAGGGTAGGATAGCATGTCTGACGAAAAGGTGTTGGTTGGCGTGGTCATGGGCAGCACATCGGACCGGGACGTAATGGAAGGCTGCACAGAAATGT
>JASFTV010000086.1:0-11790 GCA_050050615.1 Desulfobacteraceae bacterium | reverse complement strand
CCGCTCGGCTGCCCTCGGCCGCATGGACTCCTCGAAATCGACGGGTTGCTTTGAGCATTGTATCCGCAGAAAAAGAGATCAGATGGTGACGAAAGGTGAATGGACTTGACCGAAGGGATTGATTAGGGCTGTCCCTGCGATGAGGGCAGGCTTTTTGATTTCATTCCCGCATCTTCTACCAATTGCAAGCCGATTTCGAGAGCCTGCTTATTCATTTCCAAGAAGCCGCCCGGGATTTTCGTTTCCAGAACCTTGACGAGCGACGCCGTCTTGACCAAGGGGATCAAACCTAACATGGCTCCGAGCATACAGATATTGAAGACAACGGGTTTACCGATTCTATCCATAACCGCTCTGTACATCCCGAGCTCCACCTGGCGAGCATCCACCCTGCGCTCTTGCTTGACGAAATGGTTGTCGGTCAGTAAAACGCCTCCCGGTCGGATTGTTCCTGAGAATTTGTTGTACGCTTGTTGGGTGAGACATACCAGGATATTGGGCTGGATCACCTTGGGGAAGCGAATGTCCCTGTCGGAGATAATCACATCCGCACGGGTTGCGCCACCCCGAGCTTCAGGGCCATAGCTTTGGGACTGCACGGCATTCAAGCCCTCATGGATGACCGCTGCTTCGGCAAGGACGATGGATGCCGTAATCACCCCCTGTCCTCCTGAACCTGAGAATACAATTCGGTATTTTTCCATTGAACCTACTTTCCCATTTGAGCTCTTTCTACAACCTTTTCGTATTCAGCACAATACTCCGATCTTTCGTCCTGGACAAAAATCCCTCTTTCGATCAGCTCGGGATCCTTTTCTTTCTTTCCAGAGCCTTTGGGAGTAGTGTGAGTCTTGAAGTAATTCATCATATCCACCGCATCACCCACTTTGTTCGTTCTGCCGAAATAGGTCGGGCATTGCGTCAATATTTCCACGACTGAAAAGCCCTTGTGCAGAATCGCCTTCTCCAGGGTCTCTTTCATGAAGGTCACGTGGTAGGTGGTGGTGCGGGCCACAAAGGAGGCACCGGCACCTTTGGCCAGTTCCACGATGTCGAATGCCTCATAGATATTGCCGTAGGGCGCTGTTGTGGCCACTGCCCCGTAACCGGAAAGCGGTGAAAACTGCCCTCCAGTCATCCCATAGATGTTGTTGTTCATGATGATGGCCGTGATGTCTATGTTACGCCTCGCTGCATGGATGAGGTGATTGCCTCCAATGGCTAAAGCATCTCCGTCCCCCATGGGGACAATGATCGTCAGCTCAGGCCGCGAGAGTTTGACCCCCGTGGCAAAGGCAAGGGCCCTTCCGTGGATGGTGTGTAGGGTATGGAAATCCAGGTATCCGGAGATTCGGGAAGAGCAACCTATCCCTGTCACCATAACGATATCTTTTTTTTGTAGACCAAGAGCAACAATCGCCCGTATCATGTTGTTCATGATAATGCCATGCCCACATCCCGGGCACCAGATGTGGGGCATAAACCTTTCGCGGAGGTACTCCCTCACTGACATGGGTTAGACCCCTTTCCCCTGGATAACTCGTAGGATATTCCGAATATCCGTGGGGCTGATAAACATGCCGTCAATGCGGTTAGCCAGAAACACCTTTTCATCATTATCCAGGACCTTTTTCACCTCTTGCATGATCTGGCCCATATTCATTTCCACAACCACCACGTACTCCGCATGCTCACACCTCTCCCTGACCGCATCAGCAGGAAATGGCCACAAGGTCTGAAGTTCCAGCAATCCCAACCGCTCTCCGCGGGCTCTTCGATTTTCCACCAGATGAAGAGCCGACCTCGCAGAAGATCCATAAGAGATCAATACCGTCTCTGCATCATCTAGGTAGAAATCTTTTAAATGGGTCATCTCCTGAACTTGCCCCTCGATCTTATCCACCAGATGGCGCATTAGGCCGTACGCAATCTGGGGACTATCCGAAGGGAAACCCCACATATCGTGCACCAATCCGGTGACGTTATAACGATGAACCCCACCGAAATCAGACATCGGAAGCCTGCCATCTTCTCTCGGCAGATAGGGATGGTAATCCGTGCCTTCCTTGACCGATGTCCATAGCCTTTCCACCAAAGGTATCTCACCTGGTTCAGGCAGGACGAGTTTCTCCCGCATGTGGCCGATCACTTCATCAAAGAGTAGAATAACCGGCGTTCGATAGGTTTCAGAAAGATTGAATGCCTCCACCGTGATAGCAAATAGGTCCTGGTGATTGGAGGCGGTCAGCGTAATGATCGCATGGTCTCCGTGTGTTCCCCAGCGCGCTTGCATGACATCACCCTGGCTGCCCTTGGTGGGCATCCCTGTAGAGGGGCCACCTCGCTGCACATCAACCACCACGCATGGAACCTCTGCCATGATGGCGTAGCCGATCGCCTCCTGTTTCAGGGAAAATCCGGGGCCACTCGTGGCGGTCATGGATTTGAGCCCTGTCAGGGACGCCCCAATGATGGCACACATGGAGGCGATTTCGTCTTCCATCTGGATAAACTTGCCTCCCTTTTGGGGTAGTCGAACGGCAAGAAGTTCGGCGATCTCCGTGGAGGGCGTAATGGGGTAACCTGCAAAAAAATCGAGGCCCGCGTAAAGCCCTGCCTCAACACAGGCCTCATTTCCCTGAACAAAAAGGATTTTATCTCCCATCTCTTTATAACTTCCCTATGAGCTCTGAAATTAGTAAAGAATCCGCGCCCACAGCACCCGCCTTAGCGCCACCCCCGCATGGCATCTCTTGGAGGGAGGTTGGGGCCTTTTCGAATGGCCGCATCTCAGAAATTGTGTCCTCCCAACACGGACGCGAATCCCATCTTCGGGGTTCGCCGCCCCGGCACACCTTAGGTGCGGCCAAGCCTCCCTCTCCGGACCTTCCTCTCCAAGGCCCCTGCCCGCCACTGCCAGGCCTTGACACGCGCGTAGACTTTGCGAGCCGGTGGGCTCGAAGGACCGGGCTTCCGGCATACAGCAAAAGATGTCCGTTCATTCAGTCACGACATCAACCGCCATATCCGGACAACGAAGTTCGCAAAGTCCACAGGCGTTGCAGTTCTCCAAATACCTCACAAAAGCCTTCTCATGATCATCAAGGACTAGCACCTCCTTGGGGCAAAAGGCAACACAGATACCGCACCCCTTACACCAATCTCGATTGATTTCAATGGCGTCAACCTTTTTCCGCTTCTCTTTTTTTGATGCCTTTTTCACGAAGCACCCACCGTGTTCTTTGATCTCATTTGTTCATAACCTTGCTTTGAATCCTTTAGCGGCCGCTTGGTGATAGGGACGTCCCAGACCGCTATCTTTGGGGACGCTAACTCTTTTTTCTCTCTTCGAATTCCTTCAGAGACTCCTGTCTCTCTTTCGTGGAAACACAGGCCAGACAAGCCTCGATTTCATAGTCCATCAGGGCTTCGAGACTTATCTCTCCTCTTGCCATATTCAAACCCCTCTTGATCATGCTTATGGAAAAGGATGAGTTTTTCGCAATCTTCTTTGCCATTTCCTTGGTTTCATCCATAAGCTGTTCAAGAGGAACGGACTTGTTGACCAGGCCGATTCTTTCTGCCTCTTTTCCATCTATGTATTCTGCTGTGAAAAGGAGTTCCTTCGCCTTCCCTGGACCTATGAGATCCTGAACGAGTCTCAGGGCGCCGCCAGTCACCGAGGAAGTGACTCGTGCCTCCGGAGAGCCGATCTGTGCCTCATTTGCTGCGATACGGATATCGCAGGCAAGGGCTAGTTCATATCCTGATCCTAGTGCATAACCATTAATAGCGGCAATCGTCGGCTTTTCAAAGCGGATGATTTTCCTTGATGTCTCCTGGAGTTCAATCAGGTAGTCCCGATAGGCTTCTATGGTCCTGTCCTTCGATTCCTTAAGATCAGCACCCGTGGAAAAGGCCCTGCCTTCTCCCGTAATGATCAGGACCTTTATCCCTAGGGCATTCTTAACATCCTCAAGTGCCACCTGAAAATCAAGCCAAAGTTGCTTATTCATGGCGTTCAAGACCTTGGGCCTGTTCAATCTAATGGTGGCAATGCTGTCCTCTTTTTCGTAGATAATGCACTCAAATTCCATGTTCAGCTCCTTAATAAAGTATTTTCTCTGAACGTTCAAACAATTTGTTCTGAATCGTAAACCGTGCCCACTGACCGTTTTACCTATCCACATCCCACGACACAGACAGGGCGGTTTAGATATGGCTTTGAGAAAATGGGCACAGCCTAGCCCACTGGCTCAGGCGTCTTAGTTAGGAGCCCTTCTTTTTGAATTTGGATTCTTTACTTTTTCTTAATCCTGTCCGTTACCTTGCTCGGCATAGGTTTCCCTGACCAAGGATACTTCGGATGGACGCTAACCTATGATGATACGGGAATCCACAATGGATGCGTCCTTTTCATGAACAATGATCGGATTAAGATCAATCTCTCTAATCTCGGGATTGTCAATAGCGATCTGAGAAACTTTAGCCAGTATATCCTTTATGGCTTCAATGTCTCTTTGTGCCTCACCTCTTGCACCGGTCAGGACTTTGTAACCCTTGATTTCTTTGATCATCTCGTCAATGTCATCCTCGGCCAAAGGTGCGACCCTGAAAGAGATATCTTTCAGAGCCTCAACAAATATGCCGCCCAAACCGAACATGATGACCGGTCCAAATTGTTGGTCCTGAACCATCCCGATGATACATTCCTGGCCCTTTTCCACCATGGGTGAGATGAGGGTTCCTAGAATCCGCTCTCTTGATGTTAATTTGCATGCGTTGGCAAGGATCTCCTCAAAAGCCGCTCGCACTTCATTTTCGTCTTTGAGGTTAAGTCTAATACCGCCTGCATCCGATTTATGTATAATATCAGGACATACCACCTTCATGGCCAGCGGAGCCCCAATCCTGCGGGCCATTTCTCTGGCCGTTTCCTGATCACATGCCAGTTCAGCCTCCGGCAGAGGAAATCCATAGGCTTTGAGCAACTCTCTTGACTCTGTTTCCAGCAGGTTAGACCTGTCCTCATCTCTCACTCTCTTAAAGATCCCCTTCACAACGGGGTCCTCTATCGGTTCACTTTCAGGGACACGCATTCCCTTGATCTTTTTCTGTTTGAGGGCAAACTTCATCAGTGCACTCATGCACTGACTGCTTCGGTCCGAGGATTCCATAACCGGAATCCCAGCCGCCTTCAAAATGTCAAGGGATTTGATCTCACCCCTGGCAAAGCTCGTATGGACAAACAGCGGCTTCCCATACTTTTTCACCAGCTCCGCGAGATCCCGAGAGGCCTGTTCCTCCAGTTCAGCCACGTGAGAGGCAATAATATCCTTGAACCCGCCGAAAAAGCCGGTGATGTAGATGCCGTCCACCTCATTGGATTCCATGCACACCTTCACACATTCAGTGATCATGTGAGGGTTTTCCTCGGCAGTTCCCCCGTAATCAATGGGGTTGCTCGCCGGCATACCCTGAAGCAATAAGGGCTTCATCCTCTCCTGTATCTCTTGAGAAAGAACCGGCACCTCCATGCCGTAAATTTCTGCGTTATCCGCAGCAATGGAGTTGTCTCCCCCGCCTTCTGACAGAATGGCTACCCGATTTCCCTTTGGGAGGGGGCAGTTGGCAAAAACCTCCGCCATATCGAACAGTTCATCCACGTTGTATACCCTGAAAATGCCGGCTTGTCTGAACGCTGCATCTACGATGAGATCATCCCCAGCCAAAGAGCCGGTATGAGAGGCGGCCGCCCTGGCACCGGCCGCTGATCTCCCTACTTTAAGGGCAATGATCGGTTTTTTCTTGACTGCTTCCCGCGCGACCCTAACCAGATTTTTTCCCTCCTTAATCCCTTCCAGGTAAGTCATAATCACCTTGGTCTCAGGATCATCCTTCAGGTAATCGATGTATTCATGGAATTTGACGCCGACCGCATTCCCAATACTGATGATTTTGCTGAAGCCCAAACTCCTCATTTTGGCATAATGGGTTAGCGAATCAATGACGTTGCCGCTCTGGGCAAGGACAGCAATTGGCCCCTTTTCCAGCCCTGGGACGCCCAAGAGATTCGTGGCAGCCGAAGCGCTGAACATGCCGCTACAATTGGGGCCGATGACATAGGCCCCGGTCTTCGCGGCCTCATTCAAGATCTCTGCTTCAATCTTCTTTCCCTCTTCTCCGGTTTCACCGAGCCCGGCTGTAATGATGATGATTCCCTTGGCGCCCATCTTTACGCTATCTGCGACAGCAGAAACAAGAAATTTTGGGGCTACGACGATCATGACCAAGTCAATTTCTTTGTCCACTTCTGTAATACTCGGATAGGCTTTCCGGCCAAAGAGCTCAGACCTTTTAGGGTTGATCAAATAGACGTCACCCTTGTATCCGCCCTCAAGAAGACTCCGAGTTCTCCTTTCTGAAGCCTTGCCAGGCACCTCCGAGGCGCCGATGATGGCAATGGAACGAGGATTAAATATACTTTCCAGTGGGTTATCCATTGATCCTCCTGTAAGACTCGATGGCATTTACAGCCTGGCAGAGCGAAACGACTGTAAGAAAAATGCTGTATTATAACATACAAAAATAGAAAAGCGTTGACACCCTAGAATTTTGCCTTGATGGCACAAGAAGTTATTGGTATATTCCCGAGAAAGGCCTACCTCAAAGATCCGAGAAACCATCGAGTCAGCCATAATGGACCAAAACTAAATTACACCCGGAAAGTGATTTCAGTATTCTTTCCAATACCTTGTCTTCAATAATTGACAGATGGGAGAAATTTCTGGAGTTCGCTGGGCGATCAGAGAAGAGGCGGACGGCAAGAGGAGCAGGACACAGCTGTCTAATCTAGAACCCTTTTAACTCATAGAGGAGGATTGCCATGAAAAAAACTCTCATTCTTATCGGTGTTGCTCTCTTGATAGCCCTCTTGGGAGGGTCTTCCGTTTGGTGTCAAGAGAGGCTTGTTATCGGGGGTGTCGCACCCCTGTCTGCTCCCGGAGCGGCAGAGAGCGGGGCGGAAATGAAGATTGCCATGGAGATGGCCGTCAGTGAGATCGGCGAGATCCTTGGAAAACCAGTCAAGCTTCAGGTAGAGGACACCCGCGGTCTCCCTGAAGAAGGCACCGCCGCAATGAACCGGCTCGCCGATGCGGGGGCTGTGGGGGTCGTCGGCGAATTCCACAGCGCTGTGGCCAAGGCAGAGATAGAGGTGGCCAATGAGCGCAAGATTCCTTTGATCGTCTCTGAGGCATGGGCCGACGTGATTACCGGCAAGCAATACCCATACGTCTTCCGAATTGCTCCTGCCAACTCCCTCTTTTACACCAAGGTGGCGGACTGGGTTAAATCCATTGGGGCGAAAAACATCGTAGCCATCGTCGAGAATACCGACTGGGGTCTGGGCGTCGACAGTGTGTTCAAGGCGAGCTTGCCGGGACAGAAGAATATCCAAGGCGAGACGATCAGCTATACATCGATCGTTGCTGAGCGCACCGTTTCCGACTTCACCCCGCAACTGCTCATGTACAAATCCATGCGCCCCCGGCCCGATCTGGTGATGGACATCTTCACCGGCACAGGGGAGTATCTGATCGTGAAGCAGGCAGCAGAGCTCGGTCTGGCAACCACCCGAGAGACGGCCATCTTTCCTGTTGGAACAAGCGCCTTGTACCCGGAGTACTGGGAGACGGTTGGCGAATACGGTGTGTTTAGTATCACCAAGACGGGATATCATCCCCTTCTTGGCGTCACACCGGCGATCATGGAATTCACCAAGAAGTTCGAAAACAAGACCGGCAAGACCCCAACTTTCGCCGCCATGGAGGCCTATGACTCCATCTATGTCCTGGCCAAGGCGATTGAGAAGGCCGGGTCCACGAACGGCGATGCGATCGTGGCGGCCCTCGAGGAGATCCAGTACGACGGTGTCCTTGGAACCATATTCTTTTCGCAGGAGCGGAAGCCGGACTACATGTTCCACCAGTGGCCGGGGGCCAAGGCTGTGCTTATCCAATACACAGAAAAGAACCAGAAGTATACCGACGCCGAACTGCTCTGGCCTGCACTGCTGAAACCGTAACCTCATGACTTCAGAGGCCCCCTTCCCCATGGGAGGAGGCCTCTGATCATAATACCGGCACGATCTCATGGAATTCTTTTTTGCGCAAGCTTTAAACGGTTTGATTATCGGCCTGCTCTATGCCCTGGTCGCCATCGGTTTGTCTCTCATCTTTTCCGTGCTCAAGATAGTCAACTTTGCCCACGGCGAATGCTACATGATGGGAGCCTTTGTCTCCTACTATTTCAGCACCCTCTTTGGAATCAATCCAATCGTCTCAGTCTTCTTGTCCATGCTCGTCGTATTTTTGCTCGGTGTGGCGATCCAATACCTCTTCCTCCGACCCCTTTACACCGGAACGGTTGAGCGGAAGGACGAATACGCCATATTGATCACCTTCGGTTTAGGCGTATTTCTTCAGAACCTGGCCATGTCCGTCTTCGGCCCCTGGACAAAGAAATCACCAGACTTCATTTCAGGGATCACAGCATTAGGGTTTTTGACAGTGGACAACAACAGGCTCGCGGTTTCAGCCGCAGCCCTCCTGATCATGGTGGTGTTGCTGGCGATCATCGGAAAAACTTTTGTCGGCAAGGCCCTGCGAGCCGTGAGTCAAGATCGGGATGCCTCAGCCATCGTGGGGATCAATCCTCATCGAATGAACTTGTTGGCCTTCGGAATTGGGGTGGCCCTGGCCGGAGGGGCAGGAGGCCTCATCGGTCCAATCTTCCTCATCTCTCCGGTCATGGGTATCCTGCCCGGGATAAAATCCTTTGTGATCATCGTCCTGGGAGGTATGGGTTCGGTCAAAGGAGCGATCATCGGCAGCCTCCTGTTGGGAGAAATCGAGAGCCTGGGTTCGGTCTTCTTCCTGGATCCGACACGGGGCTTGGCTTACAAGAATGCCTTTGGCGTTCTGCTGTTGGCTATCGTCCTATTGGTGAAGCCTACGGGACTCTTCGGCGAAAAACACGTCAGAATGGAATGAGATGAGAAGGTATCTCTTAACCGTCATAATCGCCCTCACGATCGGTGTCACAATCCCGCTGTTACTCCGCGCCTACTGGCTACACGTGGCCATCATCGCCCTTTACTATGCCCTCCTAGCCTCATCATGGACCATGCTCGCCGGATTCGCAGGGCAGTTCTCTTTTGCGACCATGGCCTTAGCGGGAATTGGCGCTTACACTTCGGCCTTGCTCGTAATAAACCTCCACCTGCCCATGTGGTTGGGCATCATCAGCGGGGCACT
Source organism: Desulfobacteraceae bacterium (assembly GCA_050050615.1). Taxonomy (GTDB): domain Bacteria; phylum Desulfobacterota; class DSM-4660; order Desulfatiglandales; family HGW-15; genus JASFTV01. The sequence goes on along the minus strand of JASFTV010000086.1, from coordinate 2,473 downwards.
GATGGCAGCCCTTGTCGGGCTTTTGATTGGGGTGCTGGTCCTGAGAATGAGCGGCCCCTATCTGGCCCTGTTCACAATTGCATTTTCTGAGCTCGTGAGGATAACCCTGAACGCCGAATACGAGTTCACCAGGGGCGATATGGGTTTGACTGTGCCCCACCTCTATCCAACTGTATCGAAGCTCCCTTACTATTTTACGATCCTAATCCTTCTGGCAGGCTCTCTCCTGATCATGGGGGCACTCTTGAGGTCCCGATACGGCCTGTTCTTCCGGGCCATCCGCGAGCACGAGGAAGCGGCGTCGGCAATGGGCGTGAACACCGTGCGTTACAAGATCATGGCTTTCGTGATAAGCAGCTTCTTCGCCGGGCTTGCCGGCGGGTTCTTCGCGCATTATGTGGGGACCCTCACCCCTAACAGCATCATGGAGATCCCTCGGATGGGGCTCTTAATTGCCATGTCCGTGATTGGGGGGATTGAGAGTTTGGCTGGGGCGGTGGCCGGCGCGATCCTTGTGGAGTTCCTCCAGGAGTATTTGAGGGAGCTTGCAATGTGGCGTTTTGTTATATTCGGATTGGCCCTGGTCTTGATTCTGAGGTTCTCACAGAACGGGCTGATCTATCCCATCTACCAGAGGCTTGCCGCCAAGAGGGTTGAAGCGGTGCCCGGGTCGGCAGCGTGAGTGAAGGAAGTCAAGGAGGCTAGGCTTGACCCGAATAGGGAAAAAGGATGCTCAAAGCAACAGATTTAGGTAAGGATTTCGGCGGGGTAAGGGCTGTCCACAAGCTCTCTTTCACGGTGGCGGAAAACGAACTTTTGGGGATCATCGGCCCGAATGGTTCGGGAAAGACGACGACCGTCAATTTGATCAGCGGCACGCTGAAACCTACACAGGGTCAGATCACATTTCGTGACAAGCGGATTGACCGCCTGCCTACTTATGAGATTGCAAGGAGAGGAATCGGTCGGACTTTCCAGGTAACCCAGGTTTTTCGCCGTATGAGTGTTATGGAAAACATGATGGTCCCGGCGCTTTCCATACCGAAATCGGATGGAGGTGGCGAGGCTGAACAGAGGATGAAGGCATTGGAGATACTCGGATTTCTGAAAATCGACCATCTCAGGAACGAATATGCAAGAAACCTCTCAGGTGGTCAGCAGAAATTGCTCGAACTCGGGCGGATTTTGATGCTGGATCCTGAGGTGATTATGCTTGATGAGCCATTCGCCGGGGTTCACCCCGAACTCAAGATGGAGATCCATGACTACATCAGAGAGATGCACAAAGAGGGCAGGACATTCATCATTATTAGTCACGACCTACAGTCGATCTTTGGCTTGAGCCAACGGTTGATCGTTCTCAGCGAAGGGGAGAAGATCTGTGACGGCACCCCGGAAGAGATCAGGGACGACGAACGGGTTGTGGAAGCCTATCTGGGGGAGTAAGGTTGCTGGCGGTTGAAGAAGCCTATGTCGGATACTACAAGGATATCAATATCCTTCAGGGTGTGTGGATCAAGGCTGAAGGGGCCCAAATTACAAGTATCATCGGGCCGAACGGGGTTGGCAAATCAACACTGCTCAAGGCCATTTATGGTTTCCTCAGGCCAAATAAAGGCAAGATCCTTTACGAGGGTAAGGACATCACGGGAATGGACCCCTACACCGCCTCGAAGAAGGGGCTGGCTTATATTCCACAGCGAAGAAACGTTTTCCCCTATCTTTCGGTTGAAGAGAACATGGAGATGGGGGCATGGACTTTCAGGCGCGATAAGGCCCGGATCAAACAGAGATTGGAAGAGAATTACCAGCGTTTTCCCAATCTTGAAGCCATGCGGAGGCGTAAGGCCGCCTTCTTGAGCGGTGGCGAGCAGCGGATGGTTGAGCTGGGACGGGCGCTGATGGCTGATCCGCAACTCTTGCTAGTGGATGAACCAACTGCTGGACTGGCCCCTATGTTTGCCAAGGAGATCCGCATCAAATTGGTAGATCTCAAGGAGGAAAGCAAGGCGATCATTTTGGTAGAACAAAACATTCGCGAGGCCATCGGAGTAGCGGATTATGTCTATGTGCTCGATCTGGGCAGGAATAAGGTAGAAGGCTCTCAAGAGCAATTTGCCACCGACCTGAAAGACCTGGTCAAGGATTGGCTATTTTAACCGCCCTAAAACCACCCACTCTCCAGGCTCAACATGCGAGATTTTGAATTTCGGTGTTTGCGGGGCCGTCGGGCCCATTAAACGCTTGACACTCTCCCCCATCCTGTCCCCCAGGAAAAACCTCGGTCCGCACGTCAAACTGATTTTACGACCCCAATCACTTGCTAACGTTCAAAAGAGTTTACATGGCGAGTGAACTCTGAACATGTTCAGGGAGGCCATGGCCGGAAACAAGGGTTCCGTCAATTAGAGAGCGTCCATGTCAACACTTTTGAACGATACTCATCACTTATTGAGTTGCACCAGGATTCGCT
>JASFTV010000085.1:0-11807 GCA_050050615.1 Desulfobacteraceae bacterium | reverse complement strand
CCTGGCGCATGGATAAACCTGTCATCACCTGCATAAAGACCCACATGGGAGATCTTTTCGCCTCCAGAGGTTGCAAAGAAGACCAGATCTCCCTTTGCCAGTTCACTGCGCCTTACCGGCGTGCCGGCCTTGTACTGCACCCTTGATGAGTGCGGGAGACTGAGACCGTTCAACTGATAAACGGCCATGGTCAGCCCGCTGCAATCGAAGCCCTCATCTGCTGAAGAACCGCCCCACTGGTAGGGAAGACCGATAAAGCTCTCCGCTGTCTCGACAAGCTCATTCCTGAGGTTCACGCCGCCGTAGATTCTTGCCTTAGCCACCGCATAATCGTCAGGACTGACAATGTAATATTTCCCGATAATTCCGGCGCCCGCAAGGCTCTCAGCTTTGCTCCGGGCCGTCTCTTTCGTAGGGTAATCACCAAAGCGAACCTTGTAGAGTCCTGTTTTGTGATGAAAGTAATAGGCATTGAGTGCTTGGCGTTCCAGAGATCTGGCGAGCTGGACGGCGTTGTCCAGATTCAAGAAGGCGCCTACCTGAATGGAGTAGCCCATGCGGGGCAGTTCTTTCTTGGGCGGCATCGGCCTTGGTCTCGGGGCGACGGCCACTTTGTCCGCGCAACCCGCCACCAGCAGCAGGAATGCCATGGCAGGCAAAGCAAAGGATGCCACGCCCGATTTGCAGGCAGCCCTTCGCCTTGTACCGTATAACTTAGTGAACTTCATTGCCCTTAGCGTACCACCTTTCTCAATGCTTTCAATATGATTGGCAGAATCAGTCTTGAAAAGCGGGGGGTATGGGAATCCTCTTCCAGACCTTGATGAACTTGACCATGAAGTTCACTTTCTCTTCAAATCGGGCCCTCGCCTCCTCGGGGTCGCCCTCTCTTGGATCATTCTTCCCGTAGACCCCGCTCTCTGTGAAATTTTTCGTATCAGGCTCCACACAGGCCCGGAATATCTGGCTGAGGATTTCATGGTCCTCCTTGTCGGGGTCCAGAAACTCGATCAGTTTCGGGTCCATTTTCAGCGTGGCCTCCCAGTCGTCCAGCCTCCACATCTCCACGAGTTCCGGGAACAGATGCAGGGCCGTGCCTGTCTCAGTGACACCACTGTGCACATCCCAGTGCCTCTTCTGCCTGTCGACATGCAGCTTCCCCATCTCCGTGTCACTTGGACCGCTGGGCGCAGCAACCATGACCCTGAATTCCCGCTTCGCCAGTTGAGCCGCCAGGTTCACGATGTTCGTGTTCCCACCATGCACGTTCATGATCACAAGGTGCTTGATCCCATGACGCGAAAGGCTCCCTATGGTGTCCATCAACACGGCTAGAAGCGTCCCCTCGCTGAAGGTGACCGTCCCGGAGAAATCCATGTGGTGGGGAGAATACCCGGGGAAGCAGGGGTGAACGCACACGCTGTTCGATCGCCTGGCCACTTCGTGGATATATTCCCGGGCAGTGAGGCTGTCTGTGCCCAGGGGCAGATGAGGCCCGTGCTGCTCGATGCTGCCGAGGCCGATGATCACCACCGGGGCCTCCTCCTGCTTCAACCAATCCTCAAAAGCAGGACGCGTCAACTCATGAATCCAGAATTTTGAAAGCATTTCAGCCTCCGATAGCCCGGATTATTCTTGAAGAATCTCACAACATGCCCCTCCAACCCTCCCCACTGAGCAAGCCCGTACTCCCGCACGGGGCATTCACCCCCACCCTTCCGGACGGGGCTCTCTGCCGCGGTTTTTGTAGCCATTCGTATATCCCAAACTTTAACCCTTCCCTGGAGCCAGGACGAGACTATGCGCCGCCTCGGATTCGACCTTTCCCCGGGTGTAATAAAGGGGGTGATGCTTCACTTCAAGCCACAGGGATACCTGGTCGCCGTAATGACGGCTACCCAACATTCCGGACTGGCCGGGTACAATCGCACCCAAGCTCTGATCCCAGTCCTCTAGGTCGTAAATATGCCGGTTACTCACAGTCCAGCCGTTGAGATCAAAGTCCATGCCCGGCATGATCGCTGATTGCCAAACCGTGGCAAAGTGTCCACCCCCTTCATAAGGGCCAAAATTGAAGACCCGGTCAAGGGGTTTGACCCGACCGAGGGGATGTTCAAACACAACCCTGTGCAATCTTCCCCAACGCCAGGTCGATGGATCCGTGCCCATCTTTTTCCTCAAAAAAGTTGCCGTCTCATTCAGGCTCCTTTCCAAAACCTCCGCGAGTGTCTCTTGCCCGGGCGTATTCACATTATCAAACCAGAGGCTATCCGGTTCCGACAAAAGATTGAGCAGGATGACCCGGCTCTCCTGTACAAAATTGTTCAAGGGCTCAAGCAGTGTCAATCCCATGCCAAAAAAGGGGTCTGCCAGAGGGCCCAGCTCGTCCCGAAAGGTGTTTTCCAAGAGGCGAGAAAAGAGGACGGCGTATATGGCGCCGCCAGCACTATCAGGGCTGAGTACTTGGTTCCAGGATCCGAGTCTTTCCAAAAGATCGCGAGCTTCAGTGCTTTGAATCTTAACTGCATTCAGTGCGCTCAGGAATTTGGCGGCCGGTAGGCATTTCAGGTCACCCTGCAACGTGCGAAAATCCGATTTTGAAACCTTGTTCTTTTCCGCTAAACCCGCCTCAATCTGCGCCGCACGGAAGCCTGAAGCGTAATCCACCCCCAGGTAATGCGGGTAGTCGGGCCTGACAATCTGGTTGTTAGCGGTCGCCACAAAGCCTCTTTTAGGATTGAGCAAAAAAGGCTTTTGATCTGGATTCAGGTAGCCGACCCATTCATGCCCTCCGTCCCAACCGCGGAACGGCCCTTGGCCATGGCCTTGTCTGCGAATCGGAACTCGACTGGCCAACACGTAGCCGATATTTCCCTTCCGGTCCGCATACACGAGGTTGATCGCGGGCTCAGTCCAATCCTGGGCCGCCGCTTTGAAAGCCTCCCAACTGCTGGCAAGGTTGAGCCGCTTCATCGTCGGCAGCATGCCGCCTGGATCATGGGCACTCCATTTCAAAGACAGCGCATATTGAAATTCTCCTGCACCGGTCAAATGCGTCGAGATCACCGGTCCGTGTCTTGTCCTCAGTATATTGTGAAGGACCGGCTCATCCTCTCCTTTTACCTTGATCCTCTCTTTGATTAGCTCGGCTTCCAGCCATTCGTCCTCATAAAGGTAGTGACCCTTTTTGCCGGGGTCAAAGCGTTCCAGATAAATGTCCTGAACATCTACATAGGCAAAGGTAATCCCCCATGCCAGATCGGGGTTGTGACCGGCAATAATGAGTGGGACGCCAGGCAATGAAAGCCCGACGATGTCGAAGTCGCCGCCCACGAGGTGCATTTCATACCAAACCGACGGCACTCGCACCTCCAGATGCATATCATTGGCGAGAAGAGGAAAGCCCGTGATGGTCCTCGATCCGTGAACCACCCAGTTGTTGCTTGCGCCGCCCAGGGCCGACAGCCACGTTCTTGCCAACTGTATACCTTTCGTAGTGGTAGCCATGGACAGGCCTGGCGGGATGATTGTGGGCGTTCCGGTCTCATGATGACGAAGCAGGTCCCTGGCTTTGTTCTCGCCCAGCTTATTGACCAGCATGGCCCGTATAATTTCTTCCTGCCAGTTCATCCCGCCTAACATGGCCATCACTTTGGCCCAGGCGGCCGAGTGTTCTGGGCGCCATGGCTCCGGCTGCACCCCGAGAATTCTGAACTCTAGTGGAAGGCGGTCTCCCCTGTGCGCTATAAGAGCATTGACGCCGTCAGAAAAAGCTTTTTGCATTTCCAGGCTCGACGCATCATAGGTGGCCAGCTCCTTGCGGGCTGCGCGCATGAAACCCAGCGTTCTCGCGAGCTTGTCCAGCTCGAGGGTCTCCGGGCCAAAAATTTCGCTGAGCCGGCCTGCTGCGAGCCGCCTGTTGGTCTCCATCTGCCACAGGCGATCCTGGGCCTGCACAAAACCCTGCGCCACAAAAAGGTCATGCTCATTAGAGGCATAGATGTGAGGGACACCCCAGCGATCCCGCAAGACTTTGACCGGAGCACGCAAAGCATCGACCCGTATCTCACCGTCTGTCACGGGCAAAGGGCGCTGTACGAAGTAGTAGTAACCTGCTCCCAGTGCGAGAAGCAGAACGAGAATCACTCCTCCGAGGACAAAAACTATTTTCCTAAGCATGGGATGACCTCTTGCAGTTCATTTCAGGGGCCTGGGGCGTTAAAATGACCCAGTAATCCTTCATCCATCCTATGGTCCTCTCATACAAATACCATGAAGATTTTCAAGATGCGAGGCATTTTCCGGTGGTGAAGATGCCCCGCCCTGTGGGCGGGGAGATTCACGTGGGTAACGGATTATCGGGTAAGAGGGCAGTTGATCACTTGATGTCAGGCAGCCAGAATGGCGCATCTCCCTTCTGTTGATCCATTTTGTTCAGAAGTTCAAATGCTCCGAGGGCTGTCTTTATAGCTTTTGATTCGGCTTCTACTTTCTTTTCCGGCACAATAAATTCATTTCTTGGCCTGGAAGCAAAAACAGCGCATACGCTACCCGCTCTGAATCCCCTGAGGCATGCCAGGGTGAAAAGTGTACTGCTTTCCATTTCAAAGTTTTTTATTCCCTGTTTTGCCAGTCTGTCTTGCAGGCCTTCATCCTTTACCGGAAAACCGGGTAAACGCCTTCCCTGTGCCCCGTAAAACCCTGAGGCTGTCGCGGTTATACCAAAATGGTAGGGGAAATTTTGGTTTGTTGCCGACTTCAGGAGCGCAAGATTGACTTCGTATGATGCAACGGCAGGATAGCCTGCCTCAACAAAAAAAGTGGATGTATTTTCCAGCCTCAAAGCACCCGAACTGATGACCAAATCCCCGATTTCAATTTCAGGCTGTAGTGCCCCGCAGGAACCGCATCGAACCATGGTCACAGGAAACTTCAGTTGACATAGCTCAACCACCGCAATTTCAGTGTTATCGCAACCGATTCCGGTTGCCAGAACCGTTAGTTCAAGTCCCTTGTAAGTCCCTGTGAAAGAGACATACTCTCTGTTTTGCTTCGAGACTCTTACTGTGTCAAAGAAATCAGCGGTCCTTTCTGCTCTTTCAGGATCACCGACAATCACAATTTTGTCCGAAACGTCCTCTGATCTTAAGCCAATATGATATTGACTTCCTGTTTCATCCCGAACAATCTCCGAACTTTCGACCTGGCTCATTTTCCGACTTCCTTGAGGAATTCCTGAGCAATCTCAACAGAGCTGCTGCTACCGATTCTTGTTGCCCCTGCTTCAACCATAGCAATGAGGGTTTCTAGGTCTCTGATTCCACCGCTCGCCTTTACCCCCAGTCTATCTCCAACCTCTTCCCTCATGATTTTCACAATATCTACTTTTGCACCTTCCTCGGAAAAACCGGTACTGGTTTTCACAAATGCGGCCCCTGCTTCAATGCAAAGGGTACACGCTTTCCGTATCTCCTCCGTGCTGAGAAGGCAAGTCTCCAAAATGACCTTTACGGGTTTACCCTGGCTAACCACCCCTTCAATGTCATCTTTTACCTCTTCGTATAGCTTGCTTTTCAAAGCGCCTATCGCTATGACCATGTCCAGTTCATCAGCGCCGTCCTCCATCGCCCTTTTTGCCCCCTCTGCTTTCGCAGTGTTCATGCCAAAAGGAAAGCCCACAACGCTGCAAACCTTGAGCTTGCTCCCCTCCAGTTTCTCTCTTGCCGTTCTCACCCACCAAGGATTGACACACACAGAAAAAAACCCGTACCTCAAGGCCTCTTCACAATGCTTCTCTATGTCACCCAGGCTGGCCTCCGGTCTCAGCAGGGTGTGGTCAATAAGCGTGGCAAGTTCCTCCATGCGCTTGAAATACATAAAACCTCGGAAAACGAATCTTTCGAGCAACAAAATAGGTTTGCCTCAGCCGGCTGTACCAGAAGCAACAGCCGATCTTGCCGGTTGGCGACTGGTATCCCACCCTTTTGCCGGCTGCTGGCAACAAGTATCCGGCACGATCACTTTCCCGATTCGTAAATATAGATATGTTCTATCCCTGGCTTGAGAAAAAAGGTGCTCATTTCAACTTTCTTCTGGTTTTGGGAAAAACTGACCACGAACTTCTTCTCACAGGGCACCCGCTCCAGGCTCTTGATCCCTTCCAGTTCTATCATCGGGCTGCTGCAAAAAGCGACTTCCAACGCTTGAGTGTCGGTCATCCCCACGATGTCCACCGGACCCTCTGGGAAGCGCGGATTCCGAAAGGCTGGAATGGGATGAAGCCCCTGCTCTTTCAAAAACTCGTACAGAACGCATCGAATGGTCTCTTTGATGACCGGATCGCTCAGGTGCCCCTCGGGAATCCCGCTGATCGCTTCCAGTATTCTCTTTTTGATCTCCTCTTTCACGAGTGCTCACCTCTCCTTCATGTGGACAAACCAGGATGTTCTATTTGTTCGAGAACTTTGGACGATTCTCTCTTTCGACCACGGTTGAGCGTTCCATCACGAGTTTAGAAAAGAACTTCAAATTTCATGTTTCTCTTCTTCAGTTCAGTCACAAGTCTGTGCTTGTATTCCTCGAAGAACAGATCCGTTGGCGCCTCCTTTAAACCCTTTTGAGAGTAGTATCTCTTTACACTGCTCAAATAATTCATTCTATCAATCAGGACATGGCTTGTTATGCCTTCGAGCCGCCCTATGAGCTTTTCAGGATTTCAGGCGCATTGACTTTAACATCAACAAACTGGTCCTACTCTATCAACCCATCAGCCATATAATGAACCCCACAATAAAGGCTGAAGCGAAGAAAAGCAATGCCAGCGTGACTTTGCCCAACGGCTTTCTGCGTTTGGATTTCGCAAGAGAGAGCTGCAAGGATGCGTCCTCTATGGACGTGCCAAAGGGAAGCTTGAAAGGTATCTCGGTTTCTCCGCCAGGGGTGTCTGTTTCAGTTTCAGGCGTGGAACGGATGTATGCCTGCTCCTCGGCCTTTTCCGAAAACACTCTCCCCACTTCCGTCCCTGATCTATCCCCCGAAGGAACTGATACGACCGCCTCCAGAGCCGCACCGCAGTACATACATGTATCTTTCCCCGGTGGCACCCCATGGCCACACTTCGAGCATTTCATGCTTCCACCCAAAGAAAGGCTGGTTGCAGACCGCAAAACTTTTCAACACAACCTCGCACTATCGAACGACTTTTCCTTGCCGGCCTTCCCTCTTCTGCCATTCCAAACTCTGGAGAAAAACCGAGACCGGTTTGCTGTCACTGGCGCCCGAAAAGCGTGCCATCAATGTCGTGCAAGCCTGCTCCAGCACCGCTCGCTTCAGCGATTTTTCATTCTAGACTGCTGATTTTCAATCTCAGGACCATATCTTTTGACCTTGCTATGACCACTTGCTCATTCTCATCCAACAGTGCACTTCCCTCCAAGACGAAAGCGAATCCCCCCTCTATTGATCTATTGACGGCGTGCATCTCTATCCGATAATTGACCAAGATCGGTTTACCACCCCCTAATCTCCTTTCATCTATTATCAGCTGGCTGTCTTTCAAGTGAATCTTCCCTTCAAACTCCAACCCTATGCGCTCTTGCCCTTTTTCCACCTCCGTCTCAACCAGAAAGTGCTCCATAGCCGTTACGATGGTAAATCCTTCTTTGTTGTCAGCAGGTTCCACCACCAGATTAACCGCCAGATTTTTTCCCAGCTGACGAACCTCCTCTTGCCCGACGCTTTTCTCTTCATCTCTGGGTTGCGCGGAAGCCAATCCAGAGGAAAAAAGAATCAAAGCAAAGCTGCTGATCAAAACGAGTAATTTCTTACCCATGTCTTACCCCCAAATTTCCTCGGTTTCAAAAAAATCCTCTTAGACGACATGTTCTCAATCCCCGCTGGATCCTGGCCGCTGCCATTTTGCTGTCAGGTTTTGACGCTAAAGGCCAGAAGGCAAGGGCCTACGATAGGTCGTCAGGGTGGACGAATGCTCCCGACACCACTTTATTTCGTATCGATATCCCTGCTTCGTGTACTGTATCGGGATCACCGGAGACGAGCGGGTGCCACCACTCCAGGTCTCTGTCTTCAGCAAGGGACCGGTAGGCGCACGTACGGGGCAGCCAGCCAATCTGCTTTACGTTCTTGGGCGTGATTTTCGTGCAACTTGGATTGGCAATCGTCCGAAGCTCATAAATGGAACAGCGGCAAGTCGTCGTGTCAAGAAATTCGCAAGCAACGGATGTCAGCTTGATGGTGCCGGTTTTTCCATCTGCCACCTTCTCCAGGCAACAGATGGCGCAACCGTCACAGAGAAACTCCCATTCAGTTCGACTCATTTCCTTCAGCGATTTGCTTTTCCAGAAAAGCGCCTCTTTCATCACTCAATTTCCCCTGGCCGCCATTCCTATGCATGCCAGACGAAATGGCGGCAACTGTTTACATTTGTCTGCCCACGGCCGCACAATAGGTAACTCATCTCTAACGGGCAAATTTCTTGAAGTATTCGATGTTCTTGTCGTAAGTTTGCTCCCAGTCACAGAGAGCTGCGACCTCCCAAACAAAAAATGGATACAACGGGTAGTCCAGAATCATTTCTTGTACCTTCTCGTGGGAGTCCGCATTGGCAATGATAAATCCACCCAGGTCTGCAAACCCGTAGTGACAGTCCAGGGTACCGTCCGTGAGCTTTGCTTTGACCCAATCTTTTGCTGCCTGAAACAAGCCAGCTCCATGTTTTAGTTTGATGGTGACCGTACCTGGTCTACCAATGATAAGATATTTCATTGAGTATCACCTCCTCTCCTGGCATGAAAGGTTACCGCCCTTTCGCCTGGCTTGCATATTTCCGGAGTGAGTTCAGGTTTCTCTTATCTGAACCTATACCTAAGCCCGGAGATTACAGTATCCGCTTTAAGGTGTGACCAAAAGAATGGTGACCCCCACATCACCAGAAAGTTACCCTTTCTTTCCTGCTCCCATCATTTCCTTTCTTATGGGCATATAGATATAGCCTAAGTATCCCTGGTTCCTCCGGGCCGACCATACGAGTAGGATCAGTGTATCCCCTGACCACTCATACCGCTCCAGTTGCTTTGCGGATATCAAAACCACCAATGCGGATAATGGACCCCTCATAACAACCCCTTTCGCTCAACCCTTGCCCGTTCACGTAACCAAACCACTGGCATGGTCATGCCCCAGCCAAATAAAATTAAGTTGCTACTTGGCTAGATGGCAGTGGAAGGACCGGAGCAATTTTTCGTACGCTTTAAAACTGGAATCCTTTTTGGCATCCGGCCATTCAGGTCCGGCGCCGCTGCCACTCATGATGAAAGTCGGGTTTTCCCAGCGCGCTGCCGAAGTTAAATGGAAAATTCTTTTTGAAACATCACAATACCATGCCCCTGCAACGTTAAGCAGAATTCCCTCTTTTCCTTGTGTACAAAAACGTGCCCCCCACACCCTGTGACCCTCCTGATCCAACTCTACCTTGCCTCCCAAGTGAAGGTCGTGGCCTTGTTGCCGCCCCTTAAGGGCAGCCCCTACGATTTTCATAACCTCAGCACGATCTGCCTGTTGGGCAGGGAACCAGGCCACCATGAAAATAGCTTCCACCTTGCCGTCAGTGAGATCTGAAGTCGTTCCAATTCTTAGATTTCCGGCCTCATGACTGGCTTTCTTGCCAAACAGCGGGGTCCCCCTTTCCACGACATCCACTTTACCGGGGTACTCGAAAGAAAACTCAAATTTATTATATGTCTCCACCTCACTCCCAGAACATCCTTCGAGAAACAAAGCCCCTGCAATTCCGACTGCGAATGCTGTGAAAGTTTTCCATCGTCCAATGATTGTCACCGTCATCATTTCAACCTCCTGTCAGGATTCCCAAAGGACAGAGATACCCAAAATATAGTCCTGTTCTCACCGTCAACAAAGCACGGGGCATACAAAATAGGCTTGCTCAGGGACGCCATCAAAATGGATTTCCATGAGCACCACCTCAAGAAACCATCCCCGCTTTATCCAGTTCCGCCACGCCCAAGCCCTCGAAAGACCGAACAATCTTCGCTGTCTGATGACCTGCAACCTTAAGGGCTTCGATCTAGATCTCAAGGCTCTCCCATGAACACGAAACCTCCCCAATAAAGAGGATTCGTATGTCCATACCGCTCCTTAACAGTGGCCATTTCTCTTAATGCTGCTTCTCTTAGCGACTGGCACCGGTTCATTTCTCCTGACAGAATATTCTCATAAAAGGCAACCATCAATTCCTTTGTTTCTTGATCAGGGATGTTCCACATACTCATCACAAGGCTCCTGGACCCTGCCTGTGTAAACGCGCGTCTGAGCCCGAATACGCCTTCTCCTGTTTTCACCTCCCCGACGCCCGTATCGCAAGCAGAAAGCACGACCATGTCCGTCCCCTGAAGTTTTAACCCAAGAATTTTCTCGGCGGTTACGATACCATCGCTTTCCCCTCCCTCTCCTGACTCGAGTGTCCTGTTAGCGCCTGCCAAGGCAATACCGCTACGAAGTAAGGGGTTTTCGATCTTCATCGTTTTTGCTGCAGGCCCCGGAATGACTGCAACCGGGTGTATTCCTCTATGCCATGTTTCATTTGCCAGGGCTCCAAGCGACAGATCCTTCAAGAAAAATCCATGTGTGGCAAGATGAAGAATAGCAGGAGCCTCGGTTTCTTGGATCACCTGCTCAACAGCCTTTTTCCCCACGTAAAGGTCCGCCTGATTATCACCGAGCAGTTCAAAGATGGCCTCGACTTCCTCCCTGGTTCCAGGGAGTCTGCCAAAACGAAAACGACCCATCTCAATGGACCGCTTGGAAACAGGCCTCTCCTCATCCTGACTCAAGTCCAGATCCCTCAAAGTGGTCTTCTTCTCCTCAGCCCCCATGTCAAAGTCAGGGTCGCCCATGAGCAACGCTTTCTTGCTCTGCCCGCTGCTTTGGCCAAATCCGAGCAGATCTCTGCCAGCGGCCAAATAGTTAAATGTATAATCCTCTATGAGGTACCTCCCATCCGGTTGTTGGAGAATCTCAAAGGGAATGAGATTCAGGTTTCCATCCGGAGAGATAAAGATCTCCTTCACATCTCCGAGTTCGCTTTTCAAAGGCCTAAAAACGAGGTCATAGATCTTTCTGCATGACCTTATGGTTCTAACTCCTTTCGTGTCTCTTATATCGGATATCTTCTCCCTTAATTCGGCCACTGCGTTGTCAATCTCTTCAGCAACCCCCAGGTCTATCATGCCCACCCTATCACCTTTGCCGGAGTGCAGGATAAAGGCCAGGTAGTGGGCCGGCTTCCACCTCTTCTCTTTTGCTTTGGCTTTGAAATTGTACACCGCAACCCTTGCGAACTCTATCAAAGCCGTATTGGGAGGCAATGCACCGGCCACTTTTTCACAATCCGCCTTTTCTATTTTCTTCTTCAGCGCAAAGCCCTGGCTCACCCGGCTCAACTTGGCTTCGAGTCTCTCCTCTTCCGCTCTTAAATCGGCAATCCTCTTTTTATAGACATCAAAGCTTTCCTTATCAGGGCCGGCAAAAATAAGCTTTTGCAGCTGCGTCCTCACCCTGGCCAGGTCCTGAAATATCTTCATCCCCTCCGGATCTTCAGAATAGATCAGTGCCTCCTGAAAGCGCTTCTGCACCTCGAGAATCACCCCCTTTCTCCTGAGCCAGGCATTGAGCGCGTCTATCCTTGATAACATGTCTTGGGCCAGATGCTGCTGCACAAGGCTCATAAAACAGTGAAGGCTCCACTTTTTGGTGGATAAGAACCGGATCTT
>JASFTV010000084.1:0-11936 GCA_050050615.1 Desulfobacteraceae bacterium | reverse complement strand
AGACCTTTTTGGAAAGGAGGGAGACATGAAAAAAACGACGATTGCAATCGCTTTGGCTATCGTCATGGTGCTTGGCTATTTTTCAGCTCAAGGTCATGCCCAGATGGGACCCGGAATGATGGGTCACGGTCGGGGCTGGGGTCCAGGATATGGTCCACCGCCAGAGGGAGAATGGAACTACTGCCCCTACTGCGGGAGCTATGTGGGTCCTGAGAGAGGCTACGGCATGGGACCAGGCATGATGGGCCCTGGAATGATGCACCATGGGAGGGGCATGGGTCCAGGCATGAGGGGCCCTGGTTATGGCATGGGGCCAGGCATGATGGGCCCTGGAATGATGCATCCTGGCTACGGCATGGGCCCTGGGATGAGGGGACCTGGCTCCGGGTATGGATCTCAATACCAGCAACCTCCACGACCACTCGAAGAAAAGGATGCGCAAGCGATTCTTGAGGATTACCTGAAATCCACAAGAAACCCCAATCTCAAGGTGGGAAAAATTGAGGACAAGGGGCCGGTATTTGAGGCCGAGATAGTCACGAAGGAGGGTTCGCTGGTGGACAAATTGGCAGTCGACAAAAATACAGGCTGGATGCGGTCAATATACTAATACTTAAATGCGTTTGTATTAGATTGGAGGGCACCCCCCGGGATTCGTTGGTGGCGGGTGTGCCCTTTTCTGAAAGGAGGTAAACGATGGATATATTGACCCAGTGGCGAGGCTATGATTGGGGCCATGGAGGCATGATGGGATGGGGATATGGCACGTCATGGCTGGGGCACATCATTATGCTCGCATTCTGGATCGCTGTGATTGTAGGAATCGTCTTTCTCATCCGCTGGTTGATCATATCGGCTCGCGGTGTCGGCCAGCATACGACCCGTGGTGACGATTCAGCGCTGGAGATACTCAAGAAGAGGTATGCTCGCGGCGAGATCGACAAGCAGGAATTTGAAGAGAGAAAGAGAGATCTGCTGGCCTGATCCCGTGAGGGAGCATCGGAGAAGAGGTAAGCATGAAGATCGATAGGAGAACATTCTTGAGCACGACCCTGGGTGCGGCCGCCGCCTTCAGCCTTCCGATATGGCTGAGTCCGTTCTCGCATGCAAAGACGAAAGCCAAAGTCAGAGAGTTTCGGTTGTCCGCCTCGCGAGCCAAAGTGAATCTCGGAACTGGACCAGACTTCTGGGCGTGGACATATAACGGTCAAGTTCCCGGGCCGGAGATCCGGGTCAAGGAAGGAGAGATGATCAGGGCCCTCCTTAGAAACTATTTGCCTGAAGAGACGAGCATCCACTGGCACGGTGTCCCAGTGCCCAATCCCATGGACGGTGTTCCCGGTGTCACCCAGGAAGGCGTGACACCGGGAGAGACCTTTGTGTATGAATTTGAGGCAAGGCCGGCAGGAACCTATGTTTATCATTCCCATGCGGGGTACCAGCTTGATCAGGGCCTTTACGGCGCCTTGGTTATTGAGCCGTCACATGAGAGCAGATCCTATGATCGGGACTACACCCTCATACTGGAAGACTGGGTGATGAGAGACGAAGGTGGCACAGCCAGAACGAGACGTCGGCCTTCCATGGGCATGATGCGTCATGGGATGATGAGAAGAAGAGGCTCCACGCGTCCTGGTGATCCTCTTCTTGAACCAATCTATGATGGCTATGCTGTGAACGGCAGGATCTATCCTGAAATTAAACCTCTAAGGGTCGCCACGGGTGAAAGGGTAAAATTGAGACTGATCAATGCTTCCTCAACCACCATCTATGACCTTCGAATGGCAGGGCATTCATTGACGATTACCCATGCAGACGGCAGACCGGTAAAGCCTATGGAGGCGGATGTGCTTCGTATCGGCATGGGCGAACGTTACGAGGTGGAGTTTGCAGCGAACAAACCCGGGTACTGGCTTTTATCGGCCAGGGAACAAGGTTTCGGGGAGGGAATGCTTCGTATTCCCATCAAATATAAGGGAGTTCAAAATAAAGAGCCTGCTGAGCCGATATTTCGCCGCGGACTGCGTTTTGTCTCCTATTGGGACATGCAAGCCCTTACGCCTACGGAAGTGGCGCCCTCAGCGCATATCGATAGGTACTTTCCGCAAGCTCTGAGCGGCGGCATGCACTCCCCATATTGGACCATCAACGGGGAGGTCTATCCTGATGCTGAGCCGCTATTTGTTCAAGAGGGAGACCGCATCAGGATCCGCTATTGGAACCACAGCATGATGCCCCATCCGATGCACCTCCACGGCCATTTCTTCAGACTGGTCAATCCTTATCTGGCACCGGAAAAATGGATCCTGAAGGATACGATCATCGTGAATTCCATGGAAGGCATGGAGATTGAATTTGTTGCGGATAATCCAGGGCAATGGTTCCACCACTGCCATAACCTGTACCACATGATGGCCGGGATGGCGAATGTGGTCATTGTCAGATCATAGAGCTGAATAAAGGGTTGGGTGCGTTTCGTTACAGGGCAAATTTGCTGCATAGAAAAAATCCCCTAAGTTCTCACTTCCTGCGGTGTTTTTCACGAGGTCACGAGATATTGTAGCTTCGCCAACGGGTTCGATGCCATACATCACCCATTTGCAGTGGATGAATACAAAATGTTTCATCCTGAAGAAGAGGTAAAACAATGAAAGAAGCCCAGCTCCGAAAATGGCATCGGCGGATCGGAATAACCCTCTCGCTGTTTATCATCCTTCAGGCGGGAAGCGGTTTGCTGATCTCTCTCTCCAACTTGAGCATTCCTCACACCCATGCCCAAACAGAATCTGTAGCCCTCCATGAGCGCAACGGAGAGGGAGAAGCGCTCTGGGATCAAACTCTGGAGTTCATTCACCATGGAGGTGGTGGCAGTGGAACGTTGTACCGGATTTTGCTCGGAGTGGGCCTGGTCGCTATGGCGCTCTCGGGAAGCTTGATATTTTTCAAGATCCGCGCCCGTTCCTGAAAAAGCCAGGTTAGCTCCCTGCTCAAAATATGCGATTTCAACTAGAGCTTAGGAGGCCGATTTATGAAAGCAGAGCAAAATGCGAGCTTCCGGGTACTGTTCCTGACCTGTATGCTCTTCATATTTCTCATGGGGCTTTCTAGGGCCCAGCATGAGCATATGGCTCCCAAGAAGGAAGCGACACAACAGGATCATGGCAAACAGCCCGTGGCTGAAATGGGAGCCCCCAGGGCATACAAGGGCATGGCGCATAAAGACATGCCCTATTTGCCGATAGCCTGGGCGGATCCCAAAATCCCTATATCGCCACCGCCCCCGTTTATGGGAAGACAGATGGGGCAGGTGCATACCCTCAATGTGCCGCCATTGGGCTATGAAATGGATGGACAGGTCAAGGTTTTCAATCTGATCGCCCAGCCGGTGAGACGTTTTTTGACCGAGGGTCGAATGCCTGACGATTCGATTATCAAGCCCGCCTATCGTTTTGCCGCAGGAATGCACCACATGAACCAGCCGAAGGAGGTCAAGCTCTGGGGATACAACGGGCATGTGCCGGGCCCGACCATCGAAGCGACAGTGGGGGACAGGGTGCGCATTGTTTTGAAAAACGAGCTTCCGGAGCCGACAAGCATCCACTGGCACGGTCTGGAAGTGCCTAATGATATGGACGGCGCAGGCGGTGTGACACAAAAGCCTGTACTCCCTGGTGAGAGCTTTGTCTATGAGTTCACCCTGCACCAGGTGGGAACATTCATGTATCACACAGGTTTCAATATGATGAAGCAAGACGGGATGGGGATGGGCGGTTTTTTTGTGATTCACCCAAAACAATACAAAAAGAAAATTCAGAAGGATGTCGCTATCATGCTTCAAGCCTTTGCCTTTGAGCCGGGAAATGACCGGCCCAACCTGGTCACCATGGATTTCAACTGGTTTACCTTCAACGGCAAGGTGGCCCCTGATATCGAGGTCATCGCTGTTCATGAGAGAGATCGGGTTCGTTTGCGGTTCGGAAATCTGACTATGCACAGCCACCCTATTCACCTCCATGGGCACACCTGGAAGGTTGTGGGGACGGAAGGCGGTCCCATACCGGAATCGGCTCAATGGCCGGGAAACACGATCAATGTCCCTCCAGGAACCACGCGGGATGTGGCGTTTGTCGCCTCCAACCCTGGCGTCTGGCGCATCCACTGCCACAAACTCCACCACATCATTAATGCCCACGCAGACATCCCCATGGGCCTCATGCCCCATGGCGGCATGTTTACCTTCCTCAACGTCATTCCTGAGGGTAAGGGTCATCATGCAGGAAGGGGAGGTTCGCAATGAGGTCTTTAAGGATCTTGGCGGGAATCTTAGGGATGACGATCCTGGGATCGGCCTGTGCTTCCGTGCAAACCAACGAAGAATGGGATCGGTTGAAAAAGGATGTGCTCGATCGCACAGAGCAAGAAATTATCTGGGAACAGTCGCAAAAAGACGAGGCGACCATCCGGCAGGAGGTGAAGCGGCTTTTGGAAGACAGATTGACCCGCCAGGAAGCGCTTCGCATCGCCTTGATGAACAACCGCGAACTGCAAAGCGCCTTTGAAGAGATCGGAATTTCAAAATCGGATCTGATTCAGGCAGGACTTTTCCACAACCCAAGTCTTGGGGCGCTGTTTCGATTCCCTTTTCACGGCCACGGGACCAACGTAGAAATTGAAGGCTTTTTCTCTATCTCTGATTTCTGGCAGGTGCCCTTTCGCAAAAAAGTGGCTGAAGCGCAACTGGAGACTACGATGAGGGAGGTGGCGCAGGCGGTGCTGGACACGGTCAGGGATGCCAAGCAAGCTTATGATTCGGTGCACTTCCTAGGCCTCACTCAGAGGGAGACAGCAACTCTCCTTAAGAAATTCAAAGAGATCTGTGATGAGGTTAAAAAGCGACGGGAATTCGGTTTTATGACCGCTATGGACGTATATCTCGCCGAGGTTATGGAAGCTGAGACGGAGATGGCGGTTCACCGCATCAGGAGCGCGCTTTCCATGGCAAAGGGCCACCTCGATCGAATGATGGGTCTCAGGACAGATCAAACAGGGTACCAGCTATCAGATGAAGGGCCGTATGATATTCGCGCGATACCCGAAAAAGAGCAGGCCATAGAGCATGCCCTGCAACATCGTCTGGATATTCAGATCGCCCAATTGAAAATCATGGAGGCTCGAAGGAGCTTGAAGTTGGAAAGAACCATGGTCCTGAGGGAAGTAGACCTGGGGGCCTCCTATGAAAGGGAAGTGGACGGAGATAAGGTTCTCGGGCCAGGGATTGACATCCAGTTACCCATTTTCGATCAAAATCAAGCCCAGATCGCCAAGGCGGAGTTCATGGTGCGCAGAGCCAAAAAAAGGCGTCAGGCTCTGGAGGGCGAGATTCGGGAAGAGATTGGTCATGATCTGGATCGCGTACGCCTCCATCAGAAAAGAGTCCAGATCCTGAAGGAAAGGGTCATTCCCCTTCGCCATAGAGCCCTGGATTATGCGGAGCAGTGGGTCGGTGCCATGCAGCTCAACCGACTATACCTTTTGGAGATGCAAAAAGGTCTTTTGGAGAGCCAACTGGAATATCTTGAAGCACAGAAGGCGCTCAGTCATAGTATCGCAGACCTCGAGCACCACCTGGGTGGAAGGCTTCCGTCCCTGCCATGAAGTATCAGGTCAAATCTTAGCGGCCATAATCGATGATCCTCTTGGCAGGCTTGGTTTTGTCAGCCGGCCCGGGGGCCGTGCTTCTACCTCTTTATTTTGCCACCGAGAGAACGGTACGAAAACCCACCTCTTCTGAAGCCTCCCAAGGATGGCGCTTGACACCTGTTGGTAAAATCACAAATTCAGGCTTATCCTGGTTTTCGGCCGCTCCTGTTTGGAGCCGAAGAGCCCACTCGCTCACGTTTTCGTCCAGTCCTCTAATGCCATAATCATTTGCTCTGGCCTGAACCACAGGCAGAGGCGTTCTGGAAGCCGTCTCTTGATCAGGGGAATCTGAGTGCATCTCTTTGTGCATCGATTCCATTCCCGTCGGCGTTTCTGTGGAATAGGGCAAAGGAGCTAAAGCCTTTGCTGGCAATTCAGCTTTTCCCATCCTCGCACGGAGCCACTCAACCTCACTGGGAAGCCGTCTGCTGTAAAAACGAGCGTACTCGGTGGCTCCATAGCCAGTAATGCGTACCGCAGGATGTGAATGGAAGCGCGGGTCTTTCACGAAAAACCTGCCGTCTCTGAAAACAATGGGTTCGTATCCTTTGCTCACCTCGCCCAGCAGCATCCAGACATGACCATTACTCTTGACCACGTCTTCCTCTACGCGGACTCTGGACAGGGCTTGATTCAAAAAGGTCACATACTGGTGATTCGTTACCTCTGTCTCATCCATGTAAAAAGCATCGATGTGGATCGATTTACCGGCTTGCCCCCCGAAGCTTTCGGCCAGCACGACGTCGCCTTCCGGGATCAAATGCAAGGTTGCCTCATCCTTACCCACTAGCGTAGGTGCGGGAGTTCTTGAGAGGATGCCCGTCTTTTCGGCCAGATCTTTGACCGATTCCTGTGCGGATTCTGAGATTGCACTTTCAAGGGGAGGGGAGAGCGAAGGTGCTTTTTCACGGTGATAGAGGATGTGCAAACCGATGGAAGCGCCGCCAATGAGGATCAACACGGCTGCAAGGAAAATTGCCTTTCTGAGTCCGGATCCCCGAAAGTAAGCGAAACCGAATCCGGTCGCGAACGCCTCTCCCTCCTCCAGAAGTTCTATGAGGACTTTTCTGAGGACTTTTACAGAGGGGATTCTCTGGTTCTTATCTTCGTGGGTCGCCTGTTGGATGATACGATCCAGCCGTTTCAGAAAAGGGGTATTGGGATTCGGAAGGCCGGCCGTTTTGAAGAACAGGGCCTGTTTTTTGACCATGCTCCCGACTGCCAACTCGAAGAGCATTTTTCCCAAGGAATAGATATCTCCTCGAACGTCTGTTTCCGCCATGTCAATGAACTGTTCCAGCGCCTGATAGGGAGCGGTCCCTGCGATGTGGTGACTCTGGGTTACGGATCGCCATCGGGGCCCTCCGGCAAGTCCAAAGTCAGTGATTTTAGGCGTCCTGCCGTCCAGGAGAACGTTTTCCGGTTTGAGATCTCTGTGAACAATGCCGGCTGAATGGACGATTTCCATGCCGTCCAGGATGGGGAGGAAGTAATTCTGAATCCACTTTCGAATCTCCATTTCATGGGTCTGTAGTCCCTCGGGCAGCAAAGTGGATCTCAAATTCTCCCCAGGTATGTACTCCATGGCAATGTATTCTATCGAGAGTTCAGCACCATCCTTTTCGAGGGTCGCGCGGTCGTGATCGTAAACCTGAACCACATTAGGATGCCGGACTTGAGCCATCGCCTTGACCTCGCGATTGAATCGCTCTTGTGCGACCCTGATCTCCGCCTCATCCCCTTCAAAGGAGGCAAGAAATTCTGGGGAGAGGACCTTAATGGCCACTTCCCGGTCCAGATTGATCTGGCGAGCGCGGTACACTTCGGCCATGCCTCCTGTGGCGATATGCTCCACGATCTCCCATTTTTCATTAAGGATCGCACCCCTATCCAAGAGGGGCCGGCCTGATCCTGAGTTCATTCAAGATTCCTCCGCCTGAGAATCTCTTTGCCTATCATTTAGCGGGGCTATCAGGGGAGACTTTCAAATCAGCGCAGTGGCAACCACTCAAAAAAACAGGAACTTCCACCTGTGCCCTCGAGGTTTATTCTAAACACTTTAGGGAAAAAAGCCAGTGGCTTTAAGTAGACCGTGGAAGAGTGAGGTCTGCCAAGGGGAAAGAATAAAAGAGTCAAGTCTGATCCTGTGCATTGGAAAAGCAGAGAGGGTTCCAAGGGTCAGAGGTAGACTTTTCACACAGACAAAAGTCGGAGGTGTCAGGGCTGTAGAGCCGACGCTCATTATTCTCGTAAGGCGGAAAGCGGAACTCTTTCTCTTTCAATCTCAACGGTTGTCTTCGAATAGGTCAGCTTTTCAATCACTTTTCCATCCTTAAAATGCAGAAGATCCACACCTCGCCGCCTTTCTGCTTTTCCCTCATAGCCATTCTCCATGGAAGGCCAGTCTAGTCGCCAGCGGTAAAGGACCTTTTGCTCAGTCTCGTCGATGAAGGTGTCTTCATCCGTAAAGCGAAAATTGCCGTGATTTGCAAACCAGGGCGCCCATCCTTGGCGCAGTTTTTCTTTACCTCGCACCCAAGCGCCTGTCCAGTTCTCAAACAGGATATCCTCGTGGCACATTTCCAGGATGCTATCCAGGTCGTGG
Organism: Desulfobacteraceae bacterium; assembly: GCA_050050615.1. GTDB lineage: Bacteria > Desulfobacterota > DSM-4660 > Desulfatiglandales > HGW-15 > JASFTV01. The sequence goes on along the minus strand of JASFTV010000084.1, from coordinate 3,631 downwards.
TTATCCCAGGCAGCGCCCCAACGGACCATGAATGCTTTGATTTCTTCACGCGAAAGTCTCATGCTTTCCTCCTTTTATAGCTAGCGAAGCTTCGCCTCAAACCGATGAGGCGTCTGCTCAGGATGGCCGCTCCCCTCAAAGCGATATCTGTAGGCTGGCTGGGCGGTGGCCTGATCTTTGAGGGTTTCCGGGCGTAAACCCTCAAAGATCAGACCACGGCAATGCTCCGTAGAATTCTTTTTCAGATATCGTCTTTGTATCCAAGAATCTTGGTGATGAGCTCTATACCCCCGGGGAGCGCTTTTTTCGCAGAAGGAGGTGCTCCAATAGGAGCACCAAAGCGATGCCCGTGATCAGACTGTTTGCCACGAAAACTTGAATCGATCCCGGCAGGGCCTCAAACATGCCCTGAGGAAGAAAGCCCACCAGCGTTCCCAGGAGAACGGACACGCCGACCACGAAGTAGTCCCGCGATGTGAGCTCTTGGGAAGCGACTGCAGATATACCCACCCCCACCTGTCCTCCGAGGCCGACACACAGGGCAGCTCCGACAACAGGTGTTGGAACCACGGAGAGTAAAGCAGACAACTTGGGGAGAAAAGCGGAGAGGAGCAGGATACCGCCACAATAGGTCACGGCATATCGGCTGGCAACACGATTGACCAAGATAACCCCTGGGCTCATGCTGTAGCTTACGGTTCCCACGATTCCAAGGAGTCCGCACGAGATACCGGCCACGCCATTGACCAGAATTCCGCGTCGTGTGGCTGCGGGCAGCCGTTTTGTCTCCGTAATGGCTGCAATCCCTTGAAGACTGCCGATGGTGTTGACCATAACCGCAAGATAGGCACAGGCAAAAGCGACTGCAGCAGGCCAGTAAAAGCCGGGTAGAGTCTCGACCCAACGTGTTGAAAATGAGAACCAGGAGGCAGTGAGAACGTCCTGCCAGTAAAGACGTCCAAGCACAAGGAAAACCAAAGAGCCCACGATCATGCCGATCAGGATGGAAATGGTTTTCCAGAAGCCTTTGAGCCAATGGGAAAGGGTTGCAATAAAAAGAACAAGGATGAGACTAATCAAAAAGGTCTGTCCTTCTGCCTGAGGCTGAGCTTCAGCCCCGCCGCTCATGAATCTGAGGAGGGGACGAAGGAGACCCAGTGCAATCAACATCAGAATGACCCCGACGACATTGGGCGTGAAGAATCGGGTTAACCTGTCAAGTTGCCTTGAAAGCACGGTGATGATTAAGAGACTTCCACCGAATATCATGCCTCCCTGAATCGCTGGAAGTCCATGAGGCACAAGAAGAATAAAGGCCAGCATCAGCGCTGTAGCAGGGCCTTCCAGGAGCGGGTATCGATGGCCCCACAATGTTTGGACCATCGTAAAGAGGCCTGAGGTCAAAAGAGTGAGTTGGAGGAAGCGTATTTTATCGGTACCATCCGGACCAAGAGATCCTACAATAAGTGTTGCAGCAATGATGAGGGCGGGAAACATGATAAAAGCCCATTGCAGGCCGTAGACAAGGGCATATTGAGGAGGCGGTAGATCATCAAGATCATAAAGGTAGGTGGTTTTCATCATTCCCTTAGGTGGGTCGTATTTTTATCAGACGCCCTTTTGACAAGTCAAGCGTTTTAGCTGACGGGCACGGAAGACAGAGGACAGGAAAGAGAATCAAGAATTTAGGTCCAAAGAATCAAGCAAAAGCTGAAAGCGAGATAATGGACAGTTATTTGAACTTGTTTATTGCGAACACATTAAAATGAGAAAAGAACCGGAAATAAGAGATCCTTTTAGCCTTTAAAAAGGAATAAAAAGTGTTATAGTTATATCAAAGTGAAGCTGCCCGCGCCAAGGCGCGGGGCATCTTCACAACCGGAAAATGCCTCGCATTTTCCGGAATGCCGCCATCGGCGGCTTCAGAGCGAAATGGGTTTAACCCATTTCGCGTTTTAAAAACCGCGGGGGCAAGCCTCCTGCACCCCCACAAAAACGACCCCCCATTCACCCCCCGCCCTTCCGGACGGGGCTCTCTGCCGCGGTTTTTGTGGACCTAAGTTTTCTGATGTGGAAAAAACCACGCATGACTGAAAGGCGGTCATCCTTAGCATAAAGCGGGAAAAAGTGATGCGAACACCGAGTAAGACAAACTAGAGATTCTTTCAGAGCAATGGTTACCCGTATGGGAGAGAAAGAATGAGACAAGCACAAGGTTTGGTGGCGAGTATCAACATCGATGGAAAAGCCCAGGTGATGATCAAGACGGAGGACTCCCTACCTGGCTGCACTTCCCGAACAGAGGCCTGTCACTGTTCAGGAGGAAGCACTGAATTGACGATTAAGGTTTTAAACAAAGCAGGTGCCGGCGTTGGGGATTATGTGTCGGTTAGTTTTGTCCCTGGCGCGGTCATGAAAAGCGTGCTCATCCTTCTAGGGATACCTCTGCTGGCACTGATAGCCGGCGTCATGGCCGGGACGGCCTTAACCCAGAGCCTCGTCCTTTCTTCAACAGGTGCCGTCATCGTCGGCTCGGCTTGTTTTGCGTTTGGGGTCCTTATAACAGTGCTTGTTTACAGGCGAGTGTCTCCTGATATTCAGCCTTTCATCGACCGGGTCATAAGTAGGGGTTTGAGTGCCGCTGGATTTCTAAAGACTGTGGACCCGGTTTGCAATATGCAGGTAGATCCTGAGACTGCTGAGGCCAAGATTGATTACAAAGGCAACACCTACTACTTCTGCAATGCTAATTGTCTTGACGCTTTCACAAAAGAGCCTGAGAAGTATCTGGGGAGCATCCGTTGCCCTCATTGTTGATTGCACAACCTCAGAGGTAAGCTGGAAGAGAAAAATGGAATGCGTATCTAGGCGTGAGGATTAGCATCGATGCCAGCAGTCTTGCGGCGATCACCGGAGCCACACGATAGGGTCCTCGTTTGAAATAGAAAAGGCAGGATCATTTCTGAGCCTGCCACCCATGCCTTGAGATTGATCCGGACTACCTGTTTCTGAACCTCCCTCTGAATCCTGTACCCACCAAGCCATGACCAACGAAGAGCATGGTAACAGGTAAACTCAAGTCAAACCCCCAGTTCATTTGGGAGAAACCCTTGCTTCATGATCTGCACCCGGCATGAAGACTCTAATCCTAACGCTTTCCTGTAGGTGTGGGGCTAGCTTTTTTTCTAATTCTTTCCATTCCTTGGTATCATACCATATCTTCCAATCGTCCACGTTAGACCAAGAAGAAATGACTATTAGCTCTCGATCATCCTCAACATTGACCATTGTCTCTCCGCCTATGTATCCCCTATGTCGCAATGCTTTTATCCTAATTCCATCAACGACTTCTAAGATCTCAGCAGTAATAGGTTCCTTGAATTTCCTTTCGATGATAACCCTGAAACTCATAATGGCCTCCTTTTCAAAGTATCCCTATGGTCTAAATGTTATTGCTCTATCATTTGGGTTATGGGTTGGAGAATCTCCTGAATCATTCTTGTGCAAAAACGAATCAGTGCTTCGTGCGAGTCATGGGGGTCTCTTTTCAAAAACGAAGGGCATCGAGGAACAGTTATGCAAAAAGGGGTAGCAAAGGCGGGCGGAGCACCTTCGCAGCCAATTCCACGGA